>JALHTS010000071.1 GCA_022865965.1 Ignavibacteriaceae bacterium | reverse complement strand
AATGAAGAAAGAATAACAGCTTCGGGTGTATCATCAACAATTACATCAACACCGGTAGCAGCTTCAAAAGCTCTGATGTTTCTTCCTTCTTTACCGATGATACGACCTTTCATTTCATCATTCTGAATCTGAACTACTGATACTGTAGTTTCAATTGAATGATCTGCGGCAGTTCTTTGAATAGCCTGCACAATAATTTTCTGAGCTTCTTTTTTTGCTTCTAATTTCGCACGATCCTGAATTTCTTTTATTGACTGACTTGCATCCTGTCTAGCCTGCTGAACCATATTCTCCATAAGCATTTTCTTTGCTTCTTCAGAACTTAGACCAGATATTTTTTCAAGACGTTCATTTTGTTCAGCTTCAAGTTTTTGAACTTCTAAAGCTCTTTGATCTAATTGAGGTTTAAGATCCTGCAAATCTTTTTCAAGTTTTCTGTTTTCTTTTTCCTTCTTTAATACAAGATCAAATTTTCTTTCGCTGTTTTCTTCACGCGCCTGAATCTGTTTTTCAAGATTAGAAAGTTTTTGTCTTTTTTGATTAACCTCGGTATCAAACTCAACTTTCTTACGGTACCATTCATCTTTTACTTCTAATAATTTTTCTCTCTTAAGATTACTGGCTTCTTTCTGTGCATCCTGTATAATAAGCGTAGCTCTTTCCTCTGCGGAAACAATACTTTTCTTACCAACTCTAGAGTTGAACCACCATCCAAGATAGAAGAACAATACCATCAAAACCAAGACTATAGGTATTATTACAACAAGTTCCATTTTTCCTCCAAACTGGGATATTGAATTTTAATACCGCACTGCTACACTTGATAAATAGGGAAAACCCTATTTATACACGCTCGGGAATACGCTCGAACGCTTTTTACTTCCACTGTCCCGACAAAAGTCGAAATTCCCGAAAAACCCCGATAAATCGAGGTAAGCCGAAATGAGGCCTGTAATACACGCCGAAGTCCGTGCTCCCTATTAGAACTAACTGTTAGTTTTCTATTTATGCTGGCAGCAGCGCGGTTAAATTTAAGATGGGTCAGACACTTCCGTTTCTTTAAGAAGAAGCTTTATCTTTTTCACTTTATCTGAAGCTTGAATGAGGAATTCCCTGTTCTTATTTTTTTCAATAAATAAATCATACGCTATGTTAAGACACGCTATTATTGCTATTGTTTGTGCAGGTTGATCAGGAAGTTCGTCTTTAGTTTCTTCCATCACTTTATTCACATATATAGCCAGCTCTTTAGCTATCTCTTCATTCTCTACAAGCAGGGAATATTCTTTGTCAAATATTTTTATTTTTAGCTTCTTTTTTTCAGTCATGATGTCTGTCCATCTAACAAACAGTTAATGTAATGAACTATAATCTGCCTTTCCCAAAGGGATTAATGATCGGCAGATAAATGATAATCTATTCTGGAAATTAAATCCTGAATTTTAGTTTTAAGAGTTTCCCTCTCTTTACTATTTAATATATTAAAAGTATCAGGTTCTTTTTTCAGATTTTCAATTTCTATTTCTAATTCAGTTAATTTGCTTTTAAGTAAGGAATTCTCCTGCTTGAAACGCTGAGTTATTTCTTCCATTTCGTCAGTACGGGAATAGTTATCGCTTAACTTATCTTTAAGTGTAGCTACTTCCGCTTCGATTGAAGAAAGATCGTTAATCAGGCTTTCATATTTTGCATGATCCACTTACTTGCTTCCTCTTAATGTTGCGCTAAAATCTTTTGTTATTTTAGAAATAAGATTATTAAAATCTTTTTCCACTTCTTCTTCAGTTAATGTTCTGCTTTCATCATAAAATTCAAGCGTGAATGCCATACTTTTCTTTCCCTTACCCAAGTTGTCACTTTCAAATACATCAAAGAGATCTACATTCTTAAGTAATGATGAAGAATACTTTGTAATATAACTCTTTACATCACCATAATTAACTGATTCATCAAATAAAAATGCAAAATCTCTAATAATTTTCGGATACTTGAGCGGTTCAGTAAAGCTTTTAGATTTTTGAGGTATTTGTTTCAGTTTATCAAGATTAAATTCAAAACAAAATACATTCTGATTAATTCCAAATAAATCCAAGAGCTGTTTTTTTACTCTTCCACCCGCTCCAATTACTTCCGAATTGTACTTTTTAGCAAAAACTAAGTCATAATTGCAATTTACATCGGAATAATATAAATCGGTTAAAACATTGTCAAGCGAAATTTTCTTAATAAATGTTTTAAGTAAACCTTTAAGTGAATAAAAATCAAAAAGATTTTCGGGTGAATTCCAGGTTTTATCTGATTCTTTTCCGCTTAAAACAAATATAATATTCTGATTTTCATTGAAATCTGAAAAAGAATCTATCTTTTGTTCATTTATTCTTTGGAAAATATTTCCAATTTCAAATAAAGCTAAATCCTTAACTCCTTTGTTGATATTTCGGGAAACAACTGAAAGTGCACCTGATAAAAGAGAAGTCCTCAGATTAGCCATATCAGCACTTAATGGATTGGATATAGCGATCGGATTGCCACTAATTCTTGAATGATTTTCAGGAACGAGCGGATTATTTATCATCTCATAAAATCCAAGAGAAACAGCTGATTCACGAACTATATCAGCAAATTCAGAATCATCGTGCTTTTCACCAAGAGTTATATTGATTCTGGATATGGTTGGAATATTATCATAGCCGTGAATTCTTGCTATCTCCTCTATCAGATCAATTTCTCTTTCTACATCTGGTCTGAAACCGGGAACGGAAACAGTAAATGTATTTTTATCGCTGCTTAATTCAATAAAGCCAAGTTTAGTAAGAATGCTTCTAATTTTTTCTTTAGGAACATTATATCCAAGAATTTTTTGAACACTATTATATCTGAGCTGAACTTCTTTGTTCTTTATTGGAAACGGATAAGCATCAATATATCCTTTACAGATTTTCCCACCAGAAATTTCTGCGATTAATTGAGCAGCTCTTTCTGCAGCAAAGGCTGCATTATTATAATCTGTTCCTCGTTCAAATCTGTAGGATGAATCTGAGCTTAGCTGTAATTTTTTAGAAGTTTTTCTGATGTTTGAAGGATTGAAATAAGCACTTTCAATTAAAATATTTTTTGTTGATTGTGTAATCTCAGAATTCTCGCCACCCATAACACCGGCAATTGCCACTTCCCTTTCACCATCACAAATCATCAAAGTACCTAAAGGAAGATTTCTTTCTTTGGAATCAAGTGTAGTAAATTTTTTCTCTTCCGTTGTGCTGCGTACAATAATTTTCTTTTTAGCAAGTAAATCTAAATCAAATGCGTGAAGAGGTTGACCAAGTTCGTGCAAAATGAAGTTTGTAACATCAACTATGTTATTAATTGGTCTTAAACCTAATTGTGAAATTTTTCTTTTCAACCAATCAGGAGATTCCTTGATCTCAATATCTTTCACAACTTTAGCAATGTATCTCGGACAATTAACACTATCTTCAATTTCAACTGAGGCAACAGAATTTATATCTTTTTTAGTTTCGGTAAGTTTAAGCACCGGATAGTTTAATTTTTTATTGAAAATGGTTGCAATATCTCTTGCAACTCCAATGTGTGACAATGCATCAGGCCGATTTGGTGTAACGCCAATTTCCATTATCACATCATCTAAACCGAGAGCTTTTGAAATTTCAGTTCCGGCAATGAGTTTATTATCTAAAACCATTATTCCGGTATGATCATCACTAAGTAAAAGTTCATCTTCAGCACATATCATTCCATTTGATTCAACACTGCGAATTTTTGCTTTTTTAAGCTGAATTTTACCATGAGGAATTATAGAACCAACAGTTGCAAAAACTACTTT
>JALHTS010000527.1 GCA_022865965.1 Ignavibacteriaceae bacterium | reverse complement strand
ACCTGCTTAAGATATTTGAATTAAATAAAGGTAGAAGATGAAAATTAAAGTCCCGTTATTACTCTTATCACTACTGTTTTTATTTTCCTGCGGTGAAAAGAAAACAGTCGGGGAATTGGAAACACAAATGAATTCAATAGCAGAATCGTATGTAAAGCTTGTACTAAAGATCGGTCAATACGATCCTGATTTTGTTGATGCATACTTCGGTCCAGAAGAATGGAAGCCCAAAGAAGAAATTGCCGAATCAGAATCAACAGTTGTTGAAGATTTGAATAACGAAGTTGACAGGCTGTTAAATGAACTCGAGCAGCTTGCTCAATACAAAGCTGATAAACTTCTGACCTTGAGATACCGTTATCTTTATAAGCAATTACTTGCTGCTAAAACAAGAATAATGATGCTTAAAGGAATTCAGTTTCCATTTAATCAGGAAACCAATGCTCTATACGATGTTGAGGTTCCATCCTATACAAATGAATATTTCCAGAATATTATTGATGAGCTTGATAAAATTCTTCCCGGCAAAGGCACTGTGGATGATAGACTGTTAAAATTTAAGAATGATTTTGTTATCCCAAAAGAAAAGATCAATGCGGTCTTTCAGGCAGCAATTGAAGAGTGCAGAAAAAGAACTCTTCAGCAAATAAAACTACCTGATAATGAAAACTTTACTGTTGAGTATGTTACAAACAAACCATGGGGTGCTTACAATTGGTATAAAGGAAACAGCTTCAGCCTGATTCAGGTAAATGTTGATTTGCCGGTTTATATTGACAGGGCAATTGATCTTGCCGCTCATGAAGGTTATCCCGGTCATCACGTTTACAACGCTCTACTTGAAAATAAACTTGCTAGAAAAAAAGACTGGGTTGAATTTACAGTTTATGCTCTATTTAGTCCTCAATCTTTAATTGCCGAAGGTACAGCAAACTATGGTATTGAGGTTGCTTTCCCCGGCAATTCACGAATAGAGTTTGAAAAGGAAATTCTGTTTCCATTAGCCGGATTAAATCCAGATAACACAGAGCTGTATTACAAAGTGCTTGGACTCCAGAATAAACTAAATTATACTTCAACAGAAGCAGCAAGAAATTATCTGGATGGTAAATGGATGAAAGACGAAACGGTTGCATGGCTTCAGTGTTACGGCTTAAGATCAGAAGAGAATGCAGAAAGAAATATAACATTTTTCGATAAGTATAGATCTTATATTATTAATTACAGTTATGGATTGGATTTGGTAAGATCATATATTGAACGAAACGGCGGAACAGCGGACAGCCCTGTTAAACGATGGAGATTGTTTGAAGATTTATTATCAAAGCCATACACTCCGGCATCTTTACAATAGAGAATGAAAACAATAACGTCTGACTCAGTTTCAAAATTTTTTATTTCGGTAATAGGAATTACCGTTATTGCTTTTATGCTCAGGGAGTTGAGCCATATTTTTATTCCGTTTGCAATCGCATTTTTTCTTTTCTTTGTGTTCAATCCGCTTAATTTATTTTTTGAAAAGAAAAAATTCCCTCTTTTTCTTATAACACTGATAGATCTGTTTATAACCATTGCCGTTCTATACGGCGTTTCAAAAATAGTTGTTGATTCATTTATGAGTTTTACCGATAGCCTGCCGGATTATGTTGATAAACTCAGTCAGATGGTTCAGGAAGCTTCCGTATCTTTTGGAATAAGCGATCCTTACTTTGCGGACTTTTCGTTTGAAAGCATTGTTAAAACGATAGATTACAGCAGTCTTGCCGGAGGAATATTCTCTTCAACCGTTTCTCTTTTCGGCAGTATTTTGTTTGTGATATTCTTTTTTGTGTTTGTGTTATCTGGCGAGAAAGCAGTTTATGAAACAATCAAGAAAAGATATGTTACAACTAAAGTAAAGCCTGAAATACAAAAAATCAGAGAGAAATTAATTGAGACCATAGATTCTCCCATCAAGGATAAGGAGATTGAACATCGTGTAAATATTGAGAAAGAAGAGAGAGAAAAAAAGCTTGAGAAAACATTTAAAACTATTACTCTACAAATACAGAAATATATTATAACTAAAATTGCAGTTAATGCCGGGGCAGGTTTTATAGTGGGATTTGGCTTATATTTGTTTGGTGTTGATTATCCTGTTATCTGGGGATTATTCACTTTTCTTTTTAACTTCATTCCAACAATAGGATCGGCTTTTGCTTTCATTCTACCGGTATTGTTTACTGTTCTTCAGTTTGAAAGCATTGGAATAACAATTGTCGTAACATTGTTTATGATAGCTGTTCAGACTTTAGCATTTAATTTTGTTGAACCGATAACAGTCGGTAGAAGATTAAATCTTAATCCGCTTGTTATTTTACTTTCTGTTTTAATATGGGGCTGGATATGGGGGGTTATCGGAATGTTAATGTCCGTTCCGCTTACTGCAGTTATTAATATTATTCTGGCGAACAGTGATTCAAAAAATTTAAACTTTATAAGTGAGTTGATGAGCAGGGGTGAAGGGTAACATAAAAATAAACAAGAATTTCAAAGCAATATAAAAGGATTTAAGAACAAGGATTGATGATATTTGATTTAAGAGGTAAAAAGAAAAAAATCACAAGTCTTAAATCGTTAATCCTTGTTCTGAGATCAAAAAAAATTTAGTTCGGGATTATTGCCTTTCACATCGAAGCAACTGCTTCTACATCGTCAGCTTCTTTGGGAATTGGTCTTCCCAAAACTCTGTATCCAGACTCGGTAACAAGAATATTATCTTCTATTCTTATTCCACCAAAGTTTCTATACTCTTCAATACGATCGTAGTTGATAAACTTTTTATGAAGCTTCTTTGATTTCCATTGATCAATTAATTCAGGAATAAAATAAATTCCCGGTTCGCATGTAAATACAAACCCAGGCTGAAGTTCTTTGGCCAACCTTAAATAAGCTAATCCAAACTGATCGCTTCGTTTGGTTTTGTCATCATAACCAACGAGTGCTTCACCGAGCCCCTCCATATCGTGAACATCGAGACCCATCATATGTCCTAATCCGTGCGGGAAGAACAATGCATGAGCACCGGCTTTAACAGCATCAACAAGATTTCCTTTCATTAAACCAAGCTGCGATAAACCGGCGGCAATAATTTTTGCAGCAGTAAGATGAACATCTTTATGTTTAACACCCGGACGAATCATATTTATTGCGTTCTTTTGTGCAGTGAGAACTATTTCATAAATATCTTTTTGCTTTGATGAAAATTTACCGCCGACAGGAGTTGTTCTGGTTATATCACTAGCATAATGAAGAAGAGATTCTGCACCGGCATCACAAACGAGAAGATCACCCAGACTTAAAGTATTACCATAAAAATGATTGTGAAGAGTTTGTCCGTTTTTAGAAACTATAGAAGGAAACGAAACACCATTACCAAGTGCAAGAGCAATTCCTTCAATAGCACCTGCGATATCACGCTCTACAACGCCGGTTTTTGCCATTTTCATTGCGCGCGTATGCATTGCAAATGCAATCTCTAAAGAATATTCTATCTCGGCGATTTCTTCCGGAGCTTTTATTGAACGTTGTTCAACAACTACCTGAATTAATTTTTTTGAAACACGGTT
>JALHTS010000070.1 GCA_022865965.1 Ignavibacteriaceae bacterium | reverse complement strand
TAAAATATCCTGCAACAGATATAATAAAAATTATTTCAAGCATTCAGCAGTTTCTCCGAATGATAATCCCTTTTTTGCTGCTTGTTCGGCAACGTAGTTAATTGAATCAACAATAATATTTTTTGATTTTATACTATCGTGTAAAACTACTATAGAATTTGATTTTAGATGCTTATCAACTGAATATTTAACCAAATTAAAATCGTTTTTAAAATCATAAGTAAGAAGAGACCACATAACATTCCTCAACTCAAATTTCTTAAGAAACTTATTTGTCGACAAATTAAATTTTCCATAAGGAGGACGGTAAAATATAGGTTTTATTCCGGTTTTATTTAGCAAAACATCATTACATTTTTTGATTTCGTTAATCTGTTCCTGTTTTGAAAGTTTAATTAATTGTCTATGTCTATAATTATGATTTCCGAGTGTGTGCCCTTGCTTAATGATTTCGTTAGCAAGTTCAGGATTCTTTTCAACATTTTGGCCCACGCAAAAGAACAATGCTTTTATCTTAAATTCATCCAGAGTTTTAAGAATAAGATCTGTTGCTTCGACTGTTGGTCCATCATCAAAAGTAAGAAGAATTTTGTTGTTGGATGTTGTCCAGTAGAAATCACCGAACAGCTTTTTAATTATCAGAGGCGGATTGTATTTGAAATTCAGATTCAAAGATTTATAATAATAAATTATTTAAATGTTTAATTATAATATAAATTATTTTCTATTTATCAATTTCATAATGAAGGAATAAGGACAATCAGCAGGTTTACACATCATCCATTTTCCATAATCCATCTTACATCCTTATCCTCACCCTTTAATAACTCCAACCGGTCTGATCTTAGCAACTTTTCTAATAATTCCTTCCTTGTGCATCACATCAACAACATCAGCAACGTCTTTGTATGCGCCGGGCATTTCCTCGGCAATAGTTTTGTATCCTTTTGCCTGAACAATAATTCCCTTATCCATAAGTTCTTTAATAAGATCTCTTCCCTTTGCACTCTTTAAGGCTTTTGTTCTGCTTAGATTTCTTCCAGCACCGTGACAGGAACTTCCAAAAGTTTCTTCCATGGCTTTTTCAGTTCCGACTGCAACATAAGAATATCTTCCCATATCACCGGGAATTAAAACCGGCTGACCAACTTTCTTATACTTAGAAGGAATTTGTTCACTGCCCGGAGGAAAAGCTCTTGTTGCTCCTTTTCTGTGAACACAAACTTCTTTTACCTGATCATTAATTTTATGTTTTTCAATTTTTGCAATGTTATGACAAACATCATAAACTAATCTGAATCCAAGTTCCGATTCTGTCATATTAAAAGTCTCAAGAAGACTTTTTTTGGCAAGGTGCATTATTACCTGACGGTTATTCCATGCAAAGTTTGCGGCTGATTGCATTGCGGCAAGATAATCCTGCCCTTCCTGTGAATTGATTGGAGCACAAGCTAATTGTTTATCCGGCAGTTTAAACCCGTATTTAGAACTAGCATTCATTATAACTTTCAAGTAATCATCACATACCTGGTAACCTAGTCCTCTTGAACCGGTATGAATTAAAACAACTACCTGACCATGAAACATTCCGAAAACTTCAGCGGCGTTAGCATCATAAATTTCTTCAACAACATCTATTTCAAGAAAGTGGTTGCCAGAACCGAGCGTTCCAACCTGATCAGCTCCACGTTCAAGAGCACGCTGACTTACGGAATTAAAATCAGCATTCCGAAGCGTTCCACTTTCTTCAGTAAATTCTATATCAGATGGACTGCCGAAATCATTTTCTAAAGCCCAAACGGAACCTTTTTCAAGGACTTGCTTTAAATCTTTGTTTGATAATTTTTTTATTGCTCCGCTTGAACCCACACCTGTAGGAACATTTTCAAACAGCTTTGAAATAAGGCTTCCTATTTTGGATTTTATGTTTTCATACTCTAATGAAGTTACGGCAAGTCTTACTCCGCAGTTAATATCATAGCCAACACCGCCGGGAGAAATTACTCCTTCATCAAGATTTGTTGCCGCGACACCGCCAATGGGAAATCCGTATCCCCAATGTATATCAGGCATTGCAAGACTGTATTTTTCAATTCCTGGAAGATGAGCGACATTAACAACCTGTTTGAGTGCTTCATCATCTTTCAGTGATTTTTCAATCATCTCCTGAGAAATATAAATTCTTCCAGGAACTCGCATTGATCCTGTTTTAGGAATTTCCCAGAGGTTTTCTCTTATCTTAATTAATTCTATTTCATTTACTGTCATTTTCATGCTTCTTAAGGCGATTATGTGAATTAATCCCCACCGCAATAAAGTAGGCAACGAAAGTTCATTTCGATCTCAGAACAAGGATTAACGATTGAAGATTTTTGATTTATTTTTTTGACTATTGATTTCACTTTCCATATTTCTTTTTGCTGTTTCTACACTTTTTACAAATATGGATATAAGTTCATTATTCTCTATTAATGCCGATTGGATTTTCTTTTCTGATTGGTAAAGTTTTGCTTTATTAATAATCTGAAGACATATAAATGTCTCTCTTAGTTCTTTCAGCACTACTTTGATTTTGTGAACAAAGTCTTTTCTTGATTCTGCACTTTGAGCTTCTCCATAATTTAAAGCTGGTGAAGTGCCGGATCGTACTAGTTGACCAGCCAAATGATTGCCTGCTTTTGTATTTGGAAGCTCATTTACAATTTCAATAATTAGCACAGAAAAATCAATTAATCGTTCCTCTAATTCAATCTTTTTCATCTATTTATTAACTCCTGTCTTTTACTTCTCAGATCAGAAATCGTTAATCCTTGTTCTTAAATCAATTATTTCTTTAGTTCATTATTAATTAAATCATATCGTAATATAAATTTATTAATGATATTTCTCGTTTATACCTACCATATTACTAAATATCAAACACTATTCTCGTTTTAAATACTCCCTTTTCCTCAACAATTTCCATCTGGTGATATGTAACAGATTTTATTTCCTCTTTTAATTTGATGCCGTCTTTTATGTAGAAACCTTTAGTTATACAATTTAATTTGTAAAAATCGTTTTCTGAAGTTATTGAGATTTTTTCAATGCTCTTTGAAATCCATTTTTTTACCGTCAACAGAAAATTTATTTCATTAAGAAAAGAAACTAATAGCTGTTCCCTGCCCGATGCCTGTAACTGTAATTCTTGTTCTTCAACAACCTGAATGTTTTCTGAATCCAGAACAGCTTCGTTATATGCAGATAAAGATTCGGTTAACAGTTCCTCAAACGAATCTGCTGTCACTTCAACTGCAATATCAGCAGTGTGATCTATAAATTTATGATGTGATGCCAAGATGATATTTGAATTTATTGTTCTGTCTAAATTTACTTAACCTTTTGTTAAAAATAAGTAATATATTTTAGGTGATATTTTATAAAAGATTTTTTTCAAGGAATAACTTGTAATTAAATGAAAAATCTTTCCGATCACTCAAAAGGCATGTTTGCTGTTTTCATAACCGCATTGTTATGGAGCAGCGGCGGATTATTAATAAAACTTATCACTCTAACTCCAATGCAGTTATCATTCTTTCGCTGTTTGATTGCTGCAATTGTTTTCGGGATAATATTCGGGAAAAAAGTATTAAAGGTTAATAAGCTTGCAATTTTAAATGCTGTTTTCTATGCGACAGTACTAACATTATTTGTTATAGCGACAAAAACCACAACTGCGGCTAATGCAATTTTCCTTCAGTCAACTGCACCAATTTATGTTTTGATATTCGAACCAATAATAAGTAAAACAAAATGGGAAAAAATAAATATCATTACAATTGCTGT
>JALHTS010000526.1 GCA_022865965.1 Ignavibacteriaceae bacterium | reverse complement strand
ACACTTAACGGAGTTCCTGCGAGTCCGCCAAACCATCCAAGCACATTATCTTTCTGTTTTGCTTTTTCAAGTATGTCATAATATTTTTTTTCATCACTGAAGACAGTTCCGTATTTTTCTTTTCGTGCGGGATTCTTATCAAGCCAGCTCATAAACTCTTTTTCAAAGTCTATTTTTTCCTGAAGATAATTTGTCTTAATCATTCCCTCGACTTTACCCTCAAAATTCTTTTGAGTGTTGGCTAAATTGGATTTCAATGACGCTACTTTAATTCTCCCTTCTTCAGAGTTTTTAGTAAGATCATCTATCATCTCAATTATCTCTCTAAAGTTTTTTATTACGAAAGGATAATTTTCATTGAGGTTCCAATGTACAGAAGTAGAAGATCTGTAACGTGTGGTGTATCCGGGAAATCCGAGTATGAAAGTGAAGTCGCCATCATCAAGATCTGTTTGTGAAACTTTCAACCATACTATAGGTTTGTAAGGAACGTTGTTCGGATCATATTCGAGTCCGGTTCCGTCCGGTGAACAGTACACACGCATAAAAGAAAAATCTCCAGTATGTCTCGGCCACATCCAGTTATCGGTATCACCACCAAATTTTCCGATTGATTCAGGCGGTGCGTAAACGAGTCTTACATCTTTAAAGGTTTTGTAAACAAACAAATAATATTCCTTGCCGTTATACATTTGAGATACTCTCGCCAGAATATCTGTTTTACCTTTTTCAAGTTCATCAGTTATAGCCTGAATCTTTTCCTGAATCTTTCTTTGTCTTTGCTGCGGATCAGTAATTTCATTTACCGAAGAAGTTATTTCATTGGTTACATCTTTCATTTCCAATAAAACTCTTGCAACGTAACCTTGCGCTTGGATTTCTTCGGCACGAGTTTTTGCAAGAAATCCGTTCTTTAAATAGTCATTTTTTTCTGAAGAAGCGCGTTGAATAGCAGTGTAAGCTACGTGATGGTTGGTAACAATTAATCCTTCTTTAGAAACAAAAGATGCACTTCCGCCGCCAAGTTGAATAATTGCATTGTACAGTGCGGGCTTTTCTGTGTTGTAAATATCGCTCACCCCGATTTTTAAACCCTTACTTTCAAGATCAAGATTCTCTATCTGGTTTAACATCCACATTCCTTCCTGGGGAATGATGCTGCCGACAGATAAAAACATCAGGATCATCGTAAAAAATACTTTTTTCATTTCTTCACCAATTTTAGTTAATGGAATTTACCAAGCAAAGTTATTCGTGATATAAATCAATTTTGCTTGGTTTTAGATAAAAGCACAATATCCAGTGCAAAAGGGGATTAGGTTTGATTTGCGGTCTATAGGTGGTAAAATTTCCACCCTACAAAACAGATGAATTAAGAAACAATACATCTAAGCGGTTTTTTCCAGTACAACTGCAGTTCCATAACAAAGCACTTCTGTAACGCCGCTCATTAGTTCTGTTGTGTCGTATCTAATTCCTATTATAGCATTCGCACCAATTTGTTCTGCGTGTTCAACCATCATATCAAATGCTTCTGAGCGGGATTTT
>JALHTS010000525.1 GCA_022865965.1 Ignavibacteriaceae bacterium | reverse complement strand
AGTATACGGCGAAGAAAAAATGTGGTTGCTAGGAAGTCTTGTTGAACCAACTTCAGTTGCTTACCATGCAGTTATTACAAGAGGCGGCGGAATTCTTCCTGGTGAAAATGTTGTAATACTCGGGGCTGGTCCTGTCGGAGCCGCAGCATGTGCTGTATTAAGAAGAGCTGGTGCAAATGCTGTAATACTTTCAGAACCTTCTGCTGCAAGAAGAAAAATGGCTTTAGCTTTAGGAGCTACTCATGTGATTGATCCTAAAAACGAAAATGTTGCAGATGCAGTTCTCAAAATTACGAATGGACATGGTGCAAAATTAATATTGGAAGCAACAGGCTTACCAAGTGTAGTATGGAAAGATGTTGAAAGAATTATTTGGGAAGGAAGAGCAGTAAACACAACTGTTGTGGTAGTTGCTCGGGCAGATGATAAAATTCCGTTAACCGGAGAAGTTTTACAAGTGAGACGCGCAAATGTAGTCGGCGCTCAGGGTCACTCCGGACACGGTGTATTTCCAAATGTTATTAGTTGTATCTCCTCCGGAATGGATGTTTCTCCAATGATCACTAAAAAAATAAAATTGGATGAAGTAGAAGAAAATTTAAAAATGCTTCAGACAGACAGAGATGAAGTAAAAATAACTTTAACGAATTTTGAATAAATAAAAAATAAAGGAGTAAGTCATGTCTAAATGGATAAAAGCAAATCGCGGAGATATTCTTTTTGAAGATACCAGCGTTGGCAGATTGAAGAAGAAAATTTGGGACGCGACCGATGCAGAGATAGATAAAATATTAGCTGACTTTGAAATTCCATCTCCATCCGAGTTAGCAAAACCAGGCACATATATTCAAACTACTATTCGTAAAAACGTTATCGAGAACAGAAAAAAGAATGATATCCTTTTTATCCCGATTGGATGCACAGAATTGCACGGTTTACATACTGTGACTGCATTAGATACTTTTATGGTAACTCAAATCCTTGAAGGGGTTCGACGTTATACAGCTAAGAAGGGTTCGCCGGTTAATTTATCATGGACGCCTCTCAATTTTGGAGGACATCCTCATCACCATATAGGAATGCCTGGAACAATTCATCTTGAAGATGAAGTTCTCAAAAGAATGTTAATTGATGTGATGGTTGGATTTTGGAATGATGGGTTCAGAAAAATCGTATTAATAAATAATCACGGTCATTCATGGTTACTAGAAGCTGCAATTCAAGAATTACAAAAGACCTGGAACCTGCCGGGTATGTTTAGAACTATTGATTGGCATAGATCGGTCAGAGAATTTTTTAGAACAAAAGATCGTGGCGGTGATTGGGAGGATGATTTTGTTCATGCTGATGAAGCAGAGACTTCCGTTCTTCTCTTGTTGGCAAAAGAATTTGTAGAAATGAATTACGCTGAAGAAACAAAGGTAGAACCATATTTACCTGATGGGCATTTTGATAAAGCAGTTGATCCGTTTGGACGACCCTGCCGTTGGTCGGAAGGACAAGGACATTTTCCAACAGAGATGGGTTCTATTCCTGAGGGTGTCGTAGGCAGACCAACAATCGGGACTGCACAAAAAGCAAAAAGAACAATTGCAGCAATACTTTCTTATTTAACTCTCGTGCATGATGAAATTTTTGAAGCTTATCCTTCAGGCAAAGTTCCTCCTATTGAAAAGACAACAATGCGTACAGAAAAAGAAATGGAGCCATTTATGAAAGAACCTTTTACCGAGGGATGGCGACCGATATATGCAATTAACAAAATGGGTTTATAATAAATATGAAGTTCAGCATAGTTCTGTCAACTCAACCAACCGCATTTTCGGCTCTTGCTTATGAGGGACAATTGTCCGAAAATATTTCTAAAATAAAAATGTATGGTTATGATGGGATAGAACTTGCGGTAAGAGATCCAAAACTATTAGATCTCACTCAACTTAATTCGGTATTGAAAAAAAATAACCTGCCCGTTCCTGCAATAGGAACGGGACAAGCTTATGGCGAAGAAGGTTTATCATTAACTCATCCCGATAAAGAGATTAGAGAGAAAGCTATTGAAAGAATTAAATCGCAAATGAAGTTTGCCGAGAATTTTAATGCAGTAGTGATCATTGGGTTGATGCGTGGTAAAAGAGACCCAGATTTAAGTCATGAAATAGTTGAAAGCTGGCTGATCGAAGCGCTTAGTGAATGTGCTTCGTCGAATGAGAAAATAAATATCGCAATTGAACCAATAAATAGCTATGAAACAAATTTGATCAATACGGTCAACTCCGGTCTCCTCTTTCTTGAAAAAGTGAATAAAAAAAATGTCGGGCTTCTACTTGATACTTT
>JALHTS010000524.1 GCA_022865965.1 Ignavibacteriaceae bacterium | reverse complement strand
GTTTCCGGCAAAAAGAGCAGCTTCATCTCCACCGGTACCAGCGCGAATTTCCATAATAATATCTTTATCATCGTTCGGATCTTTTGGAAGAAGCAATACTTTTATTTCTTCTTCAAGTTTTTCTTTTTGTTCTTTCAACTCTTCAAGTTCTGTTTCGGCAAGTTCAACCATTTCCGGGTCTTTTACTGTATTAATTATCTCCTCATTCCCCTTAATATTTTTTATTACTGAGGAGTACTTATTGTAAACAGTTACAAGTTCTTCAAGATTACTTCGCTCTTTATTTAGGTTTTTTAGCTTCTTATAATCATGCAAATAAGCTGGATCTGAAAGCTGAGAGGTTATCTGATCGTATTTTGATTTTATTTTTTCAAGCTTTTCTGATAAATTCATTTTATGTCTCTAAATTTGGAATGCAAATATATAAAACCACTGGTTAAATTAAGAAATTAAATAAGGTAATCGAAATGAATAATAGTCAGCCAAATAATCTTAATGCGGGCTTTAAGTTAAATAATATTTTGTTTTTAGCTATAGCAGCAGGACAAATTTTTATTTTCATAATTTTTCTTTTTCTTGTTGATAGTAGAAGTGATGAACTTAATAAGGAACTGGATAGCATATTTCTTTATGTCGTTCCGTTTTTTGGTATGATTATGATGTTTTTATCCAGACTTGTTTATAATCAGAATTTAATGAAAGTTTCTACTAGTGATTCTCTTAATGATAAGATGGCTAGATATCGCATATTCAAAATTATTTGCTGGGCAATGCTGGAAGGTGCAGGTCTTTTCGGTTTGATTGCCTTTTTTCTTACAGCAAATTATCTCTATGCTGTTGTATTCATTTTTGTATTTGGTTTCTTTTTGTTTAATAAACCCTCAAAAGAAGGCTTTGTAATTGATATGCAGATTTCCGGTCCTGAAAAGGAAGCGATTTTCAGAAATTAAAACGATAAGAACTATTTGTATTCTGTTTATGTTTAGGAATAAAATATTTTAATAGATTATGAAAAAATTTGACATACCACATTTTTATAGAAGTTCATTCATAACGAGAATAAAAAACGCACGCAAAGATTTTGACCCCCAAAAAAAAGATTTTGCACCAACTTTACTTGATTTTGGTACGGTTAGATTTTACCTCGCACGTCATTTCGGATTTTGCTATGGTGTTGAAAATGCAATTGAGATAGCTTACAAAACAATTGAAGAAAATCCCGGCAGAAGAATTTTCCTGCTCAGTGAAATGATTCATAACCCAGGAGTAAATTCTGATCTGGAAAAGCTTGGCGTAAAATTTTTAATGGATACTTCCGGAAATCATATAATTGATTGGGATGAATTAACGAAAGAGGATATTGTAATAATTCCTGCATTTGGAACAACCCTTGAAATTGAAAAGAAGTTAAATGAACTGGAAATTGATCCTTACAAATACAATACTACTTGTCCATTTGTAGAAAAAGTGTGGAACCGTAGTAATCAGCTTGGAGATGAAAATTATACCGTAATTATTCACGGTAAGCATTATCACGAAGAAACACGCGCTACATTTTCACATAGTAAAACAAACGCTGCATCAGTAATTGTAAGAGATATTGAAGAGACAAAGATTCTGGCATCCTTCATTCTGGATGAAAGAACTTCCGAAGAAT
>JALHTS010000069.1 GCA_022865965.1 Ignavibacteriaceae bacterium | reverse complement strand
TACGTTGTTGCCTAGTTTTACATTGTTAATGTTTTTATTTTCCATAAAAATTTTATTAAGTGTATAATGTGTTTATGTAACTAAAAGGGAGTCACCTATTTCAATCATCTTTCCCATATTCTTTAGTGAAAGATCACTTGCTTCAAGTAAACGGACAACATCCAAGCCATCATAACCGCTGGTAAGTGGTTGTCTGTTTTCATTTATTGCAGCAATACATTCCTTTGCTCCAAGTGCTAACGCTTCAGTCTGGTTTACCTTTGGAGAAAACATATCACCGATTCTATACTGAACAAGTGCCTCGTGGATTGTTTCTGTCGATTTATATTCGATTCCGCTGTCATAAACTTTTATTTTTTCAAAGTTCTCCATATCATCATAAACAAGCATTTTCTTATCTCCACCGAGAATCATCCTTCTAATTTTAACAGGTGAAACCCAGTTTACATGAAAATGTGCAAAGCAGTTTTGTTCAAAATGAATGTTGATGTGAGCAAGATTTTCAAGTCCGTTAAAGTTTGCAATACCAGTTGCAGAAAGCGCTTTTGGTTTCATACCTTTCATCAGGTAGGACATAATTGAAAGATCGTGCGGTGCAAGATCCCAAATTACATTCACATCTTTTTGGAACAATCCGAGATTTATTCTTTCTGAGTCGAAGTAAAGAATATTCCCTAGCTCACCTTTATCTAAAAGTTCCTTTATTTTTATTACGGCACCGTTATAAATAAACGTATGATCGACAAAAATTTTGAGATTTTTTCGTTCTGCAATTTCAATAAGTTCTTCAGCTTCCCTGATACTTGCAGTAAATGGTTTTTCAACCCAGATATGTTTGCCATTTAATAAAGCTGCTTTTGCTAATGGATGATGAGTGGCAACCGGCGTTGCAATAACAACAAGATCGCTGTCACCTTCAATTATATCATTGTAATTTGTTGTAAGCTTTGCAGCGGGAAATTTTGAACGAATAAATTTTAATCTTTCTTCTCGGATATCACTGGCAGCTACTTCTGTAACTTCGCTATGAGCAGAAAAATTTCTAACTAGATTAGGACCCCAATAACCAAGTCCTATTACTCCGACCTTCATAATCCCTCCCGATTATTCAAATGCATTATCTGGCTCCCCTGGAGAAAAGCATTACAGGAATTGTCTGAACTATTAACTGTAAATCGAGCCAAGGTGACATATTGTTTATATAATAAAGATCCAAAACCACACTTTCGTTAAATGAGACAACACTTCTTCCCCAAACCTGCCAAACACCGGTACAACCAGGTGTTACACTAACTCTTCGTTTTTGCCAGTTGTCGTAGTTTTCAAACTCATAAGGAAGACAAGGTCGGGGACCGACTAAACTCATATCTCCTTTTATTACATTAAATAACTGAGGAAATTCATCAAGTGAAGTTCTTCTGATAATTTTTCCTATCCAGGTTATTCTGCTTTCATTTACTACTTTTTTATCATTCTTTAAATTTGCTTTATTCTTCATAAACTCTATCATCATCTTCTGGCGTTCTTTATCTTCGCCTTCAATCATCTTCATTGATCTGAATTTGTAGAAATTGAATTTCTTTCCGTGCTTTCCTATTCTTTCTTGTTTAAACAAGACAGGACCGGGCGATGAAAGTTTTATTAATAATGCAATAGTAGTAAGGAAAGGTGATAGAAATATTAAAGCAATTGATGCAAGAATTATATCACTTATGCGTTTTAAGCTAATAGTCAATCTGTCATTATACTGAGGAGCAACATTAATAACCGGAATATCAAGATACCTTTCAGTGCTCATTCTTTGGGGCACTATGTCAAACATTTCAGAAGTAACACGCGTTGATACATTAATCTTTTTACAGGTTTCAAGAACATCAAGTATTTTATCTTCGGACTTATTATCAAGAGC
>JALHTS010000068.1 GCA_022865965.1 Ignavibacteriaceae bacterium | reverse complement strand
GAGAAAAATGCAATACGGATTTTCAAAAACAACTGATTATACTTTTAATCAGGCAATAGAAAAAGTTACAGAAGAACTTAAGAAAGAAGGCTTCGGTGTTCTTACTTCAATTGACCTTAAGGATACATTGAAGAAAAAAATCAATGTTGATTTTAAGAACTACACAATACTTGGAGCCTGCAATCCGCCGATAGCACATAAAGCACTTCAAACCGAAGAAGAAATAGGTTTGCTACTTCCCTGTAACGTTATTGTTTATGAAAAAGGAAATAAAACCGTTGTATCAATGTTTGATCCTATGTTAATGTCCAAAATTGTTGATAACGATAAAATGCTTTCAATTGCTTCCGAAGTAAAAGAGAAGTTACAAAGAGTTTTAGCGGCAGTATAATGCTGACCTAATCTGTACGAAGACAAAAAAATTAATAGAAGATTATTTAATGATTAGAAAGGAAAATAAATGACCGAGCAGTTAACAAAAGAAACTTTTATAGAAAAAGTTTTTGACTACGAAAAAAATCAAGATTGGAAATACGAAGGCGAACTTCCTGCTGTTATAGATTTCTGGGCGCCCTGGTGCGGACCTTGTAAAATGGTAGGACCAATTCTTGAAGAATTATCTGAAGAATACAAAGGTAAAATTAATGTATATAAAGTTAACACCGATGAAGAGCAGGAACTTGGTTCTGTATTCGGGATAAAGAGTATTCCTTCATTACTTTTTATTCCTAAAGAAGGACAGCCAAAAATGGCAGTTGGTGCTTTGCCTAAAGAATCGCTTAAGGAAGCAATTGATAAAGAACTACTTACGGCAGTAGCTTAAATTTTAATTCGTAGAAGCCCCCTGAAAAAGCGTATTTTCGTTTAATTATGAAAGTGCGCTTTTTGTTTTTTACCGCTTCATTCTTCCCTTGAATAGCGATAAGCATTTATTATCTTAGTCATATGAAGATGTATATTCTTTGGTGGATTATATTATTTGTAGTCAGTCTTTCTGCACAGCAAACCGGTTCGGATGATTATAACCGATTTCTGCTTGCACAGAGTTACGAGCAGCAAAACGACTTTGCCAAAGCTCAGAAAATTTATGAAGACCTTTATCAGAAAGATCCCAATAACATTAATTACTTCAACTCGTTAAATAGAGTCTACACTCAGCAAAAAAACTTTGCAGCGTCAATTTTAATAATTGAAAACAGATCGAAAAATAATCCGGTGGATATAAGCCTAATCGGTCAACTTGGTTCCACGTATTATATGAACGGGAATTATGAAAAAGCCTACATGATTTGGGATGAACCGTTAAAAAATCAGAATGCCGATCAAATGGCTTTCAGAATCATTGCTAACTATGCCATCGAACGTCGTGCTTTTGATAAAGCGATTGAAATTCTTGAAAAAGGAAAACCGAAAACGAACGATCCTTTTATCTTTTCAATGGATCTTGCAAATCTTTATTCACTTACAATGAGATATGATAAAGCAGCAGAAGAGTATTGTTCTATTCTTGAAAAATCACCCACACAGCTTTCGGCAATTCAGAGCAAGATATTATCTTATATAAATAAACCCGACGCTTTGGAGAATACAATTAAGGTTGTCGAAAAGAAAAGAAACAATGACAACCCCGCAATACTTTTTCTTTTAGCCAGACTTTACACCGAGCAAAAAGGATTTGAAAAAGCTTTTGAGATTTATTCCGAGCTTGATAGCAAGCAACAATCTCAGGGCGGCGAACTTTACAACTTTGCAGAATTTGTTTTCAGAGAAGGTGAGTTTGAAATTGCATTGCAAATCTATAAAACAATAATCGAAGGATATCCTGACTCCAAAATTGTATCATCGGCAAAACTTGGATATGCAAAGTCACAGGAAGCAATTCTGAGAGAAAAGTTTTTATTATCCATTGATGATTGGAAAACTTATTCACTTCCCCCGCGTCTCGATTCCAAAACTGTAGAACCTGCAATTTCAGCATTTGAAGAAATAACAAAAATTTATTCTCACAGCGAGGTAGCAATTGAATCTTACTTGCGAATGGCTCAGATAAAATTCCGTTTGCAGAATGATATTGCTGAAGCAAAGGAATATCTTGACATTATTATAAAAAATTATCCGATGTCAAGATTTGCAATAGATGCTTATCTTGATTTAGCAGAGATAAATCTTATTGAGGGAGATATTGATCGTTCAGAACAATTATATGAAGAAGCCTTAAATCTTCGCTCAGGACAAATCGAGATGAAAAATGAAGCTCATTTCCATCTTGCAAAGATAAAAGCGTATAAAGGAAATTTTGATAAGGCAAAAACACATCTTTCGGAAATT
>JALHTS010000523.1 GCA_022865965.1 Ignavibacteriaceae bacterium | reverse complement strand
ACCTAAAGAAAAAGAAGAAGTTATAATTGACGGAATCAAATTGCCGAACTGGCTTCCTGCACAAACCGCATCTGATCAGGCTGCTCTTTTAGTTATTAGTTTATCTGATTATTATAAAATATCTGGCGATAAAGAAATTCTTACCTATCTTAATTCCTTAGTGCAAGGCATTACGGTGATGCAAATAAAAGACTCTGATTGTGAATTTAATGGTGCTTTCCTAAGCTGGCAAAATACCTGGCATGGTTGGGGTAATTCGCAATCTTATGCTTTACTAAAAGCTTACCAGGTTTTAAAGGAAGAGGAAATTAAAACAAGTGCATTATTGGAGTTGGATAACTTTTATGAGCGATTAATTGAAAAAGTTTTTTTGAGTTACTTTAAAGTACAAAAGAATAAATGTACGTATGAAGTAATTGAATCAAACAAATATTCACAGATTGCATATGCAATCAGACCAATGATTTTTGCATTGTTAGAAGCATACAACGTTACATTAGATTCTGCATATGCAATTAAAGCAGGTAAAGTTGCACAATGGTTTACCGGCAGGAATCCGGCAAAAGTAAATATGTATAATCCCAAAAACGGAATCTTTTTTGATGGAATTGAAAATGAAAATTTAGTTAATAAAAATTCCGGTGCAGAATCTACTATTGAAGGATTATTGTCCTTACTGAGAATATCACTAAACCCGATTGCATTAATGGAATTTGAAAATAATAATTGATTTTCATCTAAAATAGAAGTGATTTTTCAAATTCGGAAAAGTTTTAATGTCTGCTACACATAGCATTAATAGTAAATCAAACAAAGGTTAAGAAAGTGGTTGTGAAGCATGAAATAAATAAGAACTGGACCTTTTCATTAGCCAAATCTTCTTACCCAATAGAAACCATAAAAAATAAAAAGCTCCAATCCGAAAAACAATTTGATGCTACTGTTCCGGGGACTATTCACACCGATCTGCTAAACAATAATCTTATCGATGATCCATTCTATTCAGACAACGAACTAAAATTGGGATGGATTTCTGATTGTGATTGGATATATCAAACTAAATTTGATTTTACTGGTAATGCTAGTAAAAATGTTGATCTTGTATTTGAAGGATTGGATACGATTTGTGAAATATATTTAAATGAAATAAAGCTGGGCTCTACTGATAACATGTTTTTAACATTTACATATAATGTTAAAAATATTTTGAGAGCTACTGATAATACGTTACAAGTCATCATAAAATCTCCCGTCAGATATGCTTCTCAGCAGGAAAAAAAATATGACAAACTTCCTGTTGCTCTTAACTCAACCAAGGCATATATAAGAAAAGCGCAATATTCTTTTGGCTGGGATTGGGGACCTTCGTTCCCTACATCTGGCATTTGGCGTAAAGTTTATTTACAGGAATGGTCGGATGCAAAAATTGATAGTTTAGTTTTTAATACAAAAAAACTAGGTAAAAATTATGCTGAAGTTGAAGCACTAACGAGTATAAACACCATTACAACCAAAGGTATTTCACTATTCATTTCTTTGTCAAATGGAAGTAGTAGTTATAAAGAGAATGTTCCGATTATAGGATTAAAGAATAATAAGATCAACTTTAAAATTAAAGATCCCAAATTATGGTGGCCAAACGGCGAGGGTGATCAGAATTTATATTTATTAGAAGCTAAAATTATTGACGGCAATAATGTTATCCTTGATGAAGTTCAAAGAAAAGTTGGGATCAGGACGATTGAATTGATCTTAAAAGACAAAAAAGTAACAACTTTTAAATTTCGAATAAACAACAGAGATATTTATTGTAAGGGAGTTAACTGGATACCTGCTGATTCATTTCTTCCGAGAGTTACTACCGAGAAATATTCAGACTTGCTCTCGTTAGCAAAGCAGGCAAATATGAATATTGTAAGGGTATGGGGCGGAGGTATATATGAAAATGATGAATTTTATGGTCTTTGTGATGAACTAGGATTACTTGTCTGGCAGGATTTCATGTTCGCGTGCGGCTCTTATCCGGAGACGAATGAATTCATAGCTAATGTAAGTGAGGAAGTAACTCAGAATGTTTTAAGACTTCAGCATCATGCATGCCTTGCACTTTGGTGCGGCAACAATGAAAATGAATGGATATGGTATAAGGCGCAAAATTCATCTTATAAGAAAATGCCGGGATATAAAATCTATCATAACATTATTCCTGATATCTTAAAAAAGATTGATCCGAAGCGTTTTTACTGGCCATCTTCTCCTTTTGGAAATGATAATGACCCAAATTCATTTAATAGCGGGAATACACATCAATGGGGCATCTGGAGCAGTTGGATTGATTACAATAATGTGAAAAATGATAAAAGTTTATTTGTTTCAGAGTTTGGCTTTCAGGGTCCTGCAAATAAGGATACATTTGAAAAATATTTACCGCAAAAGAACAGAAACATTAGCGATAAAATTTTTGAATATCACAATAAACAAATAGAAGGACCCGAAAGAATAATTAAATTCTTAAGCAGTCATCTCCCAATCAAAACCGAGTGGGACGACTATTTATACCTTGCACAATTGAATCAGGCTTTTGCTTTGAAAACTTGTCTTGAATATTGGCGAACGAATGGAAGAACAAATGGCAGCATAATTTGGCAAATAAATGACTGCTGGCCTGTTACCAGTTGGTCCATCATTGATTCTGATATTAGACCCAAATTAGCATACTATTTTGTAAAAAATACATTTGCACCTCAATTACTATATTTTAAGGATGACGGAAATAAGATTAAGGTAATTTTACTTAACCAGGATAAAGACAAAATCAAAGGCAGATT
>JALHTS010000522.1 GCA_022865965.1 Ignavibacteriaceae bacterium | reverse complement strand
TCACGGTATTTTTTTTGATCATCTGAGGAAGAATGAGAAGATAATCTAACAACTTCTGCTTCAATTAAAGCAGGACCTTTGCCATTCTTTATATACTCAATTGCTTCCTGAACTTTTTCGTAAGATTCAAAAAAATCTGTTCCATTTATTCTTGCACGATGAAGATTGTGAAATCCGGTCATCATTTCTGCAATAGAACTGTCTTTTCCACCGCTCTGATCCGAAACGTGAACAGATATAGCATATTTATTATTCTGAATTACAAAAAGAACCGGAAGTTTTTCGCGGCTAGCCCAGTTCACAGCTTCATGAAATTCACCCTGACTCGTAGTTCCTTCACCACTGCTTACATAAGAAACATTCTTCTCACCTTTTTTAACCGATGCAAGAGCAGTTCCAACCGCTTGCAAAAATTGTGTTCCTGTAGGACTTGATTGTGAAGGTAAATTAAATCTGGTTGATCCCCAATGGACTGGTAATTGTCTTCCACCACTTGCAGGATCATCTGCTTTAGCAAATGTTTGTAGAAAAACTTCTTCAGGAGTAATTCCAGAAGTTAATACCGTCGCTAAATCTCTGTAGTAAGGAAATAACCAATCTTTTTTAGGATCAAGCTGCAATCCAAGTGCAAGTTGAACTGCTTCGTGCCCTGAAGCTGCAATATGAAAAAAAGTTTTACCCTGTTTCAACAGGTTCATTGCTTTATTATCGAGAGTCCTGGCCAGGAGCATCTTTCTCAAAATATTTAAAAGCTCTGCTCGACTAAATTCTTTCCTTCCCACTTTAATGGAATTTTGTTTTCCTCCTTTTCCATTACCTGGAGGATTCGAAACTTTTTCTTTAACCTTCGGTATAGTTTTACTCGCTTTTTTCTTTGCCATTAAAAACCTTTTTATTATTGAGTGATTAACTCAGGTTTTAAAAGTTCATCCCTTGAAATAGTTTCAATAGAATCATACTCATATACTTCTTTAAAGTGTTTGATTAATAATGTTTTAACCAAACCTATCTCAACAGTTTTATTAGTCTCTTTACTCAGAGAAGTAACATCTTTATCCGAAATTCCGCATGGAATTATTCCATTAAATAAACTAAGATCTGTATTTACATTAAATGCGAATCCATGCATCGTAACCCATCGACTGACTTTAATTCCGATAGCTGCAATTTTTTTTTCGTCAATCCAGACACCTGTGTATTTTGGATCCCTTTTGCCGATCAAACCGAATTCAAAACATACTCTTATTATAACTTCTTCAAGTGCACGAAGATATTTATGTGTGTCCTGATGCCATTCATTAAGATTGATGATAGGATAACCAACAATTTGTCCCGGTCCGTGATATGTAATATCGCCGCCGCGGTCAATATCATAAACAGAAATATTTTTTTCTTTAAGAAACTCTTCGTCCCCAACCAGATGCGATCTATCAGCAGTTTTGCCAAGAGTATAAGTATTAGGATGTTCAAGAAGAAGCAAATGATCTTTTGATTTACCTGTAACTCTTTGTTCGTGAATTCTATACTGCAAATCCCACGCTTCTTTATAATCAACAAAACCTAAATCTGCGTAATAAAGTATTTTATTTTTATTTTCAATCAATTTTTTTATTACTCTTTCTCTTAATCTTACTCTATTAAATATGTATCGCTTCGCCATAAGCTTGTGCAGCGGCTTCCATAATTGACTCAGATAAAGTCGGGTGCGCGTGAACTGTTTTGATTATTGAATGACCTGTAGCTTCCAT
>JALHTS010000521.1 GCA_022865965.1 Ignavibacteriaceae bacterium | reverse complement strand
GCCGGATGGCACTTATTATATTTTAGGAACAATGCACATAGATGAGTTTAATGAAACTTTTAATTATCATTTACCGGAATCGGATGAGTATAACACAATCGCTGGTTTTATTAGTGACAAAACCGGAAAGATTTTAAATCCCGGTGAAAAGTTTGAATTTGAAGGTTTAGTTTTTGAATTGTTAAAAAAGATCAGACAGAAAATGGTACAGTTTAAAGTTTATACCAAAAGCGGATCCACAAAAGAACTTCTCAATCTAGATAATTAACAATGCTGATAACTTTATGAAAAAACTGGCAATAATCTCTTTATTCATTGCCGGAATTACTGTTTATTCTTTTTGGCCGGAAAAAGTAATAACATATCCGGCTGGAGTAACTGCCCCCAGTCAACCTCTGCAAAATGATCTCTCAGAAAAAAAGGAATGGCAAAAAGGAGAATTTAATATAAAAGCGCTTGCAGAATATAAGATTACTGCAAGGGTATTAAGCAGGAATAATTTTTCGGTGGGAAAAGAAAGTGATTTATCTCCGGTTGATTTAGCTTTGGGCTGGGGACCAATGTCAGATCAAACGGTAATTGATAAAATTAAAGTAACACAAAGAAACAGGTGGTATCAATGGAAAACGGAATCATACCCGATTCCGCGAGATAAAATTATGACAAACAGTGCCAACGTACATATTATTCCGAAGGATGATTCCTTAGAAGATAAATTAGACAAAATATACAAAGGTAGTCTGATTGAAATGACGGGTTATCTTGTAGAAGTTGATACTGAGGATGGCTGGCATTGGAAGAGTTCTTTAAGAAGAGATGATACCGCCGGAGGTTCGTGTGAGCTGTTTTGGGTAGAAAACGTGGTTATTTTAGATGATAAATGACTATTCAAATTTGTTTGATAACCTTGTTTTGAAAACTAAAAAATCTTAATTTTGTATCCTTAAAATGCTGGTGTAGCTTCCGCCTTCACAAAGGTTACGGCGGGACAAGCAGTTGGTAGATAATTCCAATTTTGTTTGGAAATAAATTTAAGCTGGTGTAGCTCAGTTGGTAGAGCAGCTGATTTGTAATCAGCCGGTCGGCGGTTCGACTCCGTTCACCAGCTCATAAAAACCCCAAATCTCTTTGGGGTTTTTTTATTCAGTTGATAAAGTAACCTTACCTATAAAACAGATATTATTATTATTCTTTCAATTTGTCTCAAAATCACGCCTGACTTTTTCATAATCTTCGATTGTATTTACATTCAAAAACAGTTCAGTTTTATAATCCATAAAACTTTTTTCCACGTCGATATATTCAACGGATTGACTATCCAAAAATTTTTTTAAACTTAACGATTTTATTTTCCCAGCAGCAATAAAATCCTTGGGTAGATTGTTTTTTATCAGGCTCTCTAGAGATGGAAGAATATTCCTTGAATAAATTCCACATAATGGATGAATCTTTCTTTCAGCCAATGGAATTATTATTTCTTTATTTGAGGGATAATCCAGAAGGAAAGTGATTAGCTGTTCATTCAAGTTGGGCATATCACAGGTTATAATAAAATTTTTGTTCGTTTCACTAATAAGAAGAGAAGAATAAATTCCAATAAGCGGACCAAATCCTTTATACTTATCTACTACTTTTTTAAGAGTATATTCAGGGTAAGAATTTTCTTCACTAACACTAAGAATGAGTTCTTTGAAAAAAGGAGATAAAAGATTGATCGTTCTTTCAAGTAGAGTTATTCCGTCAAGAATTAGTGAGGATTTATCTTTTCTCATCCGCCTGCTTTCTCCTCCAGTAAGGATAATTGCATTTGTATCATAAAACCGTCTAATCATAACATTCTTTTATCAAATAAATTAAAAAATAACATTCTAATTTAACAATCAATTAAATTTAATTATTAACTGTTTTTGATTATACTTTAGTATAATTTATTTGCTGAATAAGGTGAGAATTCGGCACAATTGTTTTAATTTTATAATAACAATTAAATATATCTTGAACTCATCCCTTTGTCCATTCTCTTTTGAAGAGAAGGATTTAGGGTGAGTTAGATTAAGAGAGAAGAAAGTTATCAGAGGAACAAATGAACGAACAACTTGTTGAATGCGTACCAAACTTTTCTGAAGGACAACGTCCTGAAATTATTAAACAGATAACAGATGAAATTGAAAAAGTAGAAGGTGTTAAGCTTCTTGATGTTGATCCGGGCTACGATATGAACCGTACCGTAGTAACTTTCATTGGAAACGTGAAAGGAGTTAAAGAAGCAGCATTCAACTCAATTAAAAAAGCTGCTGAACTGATTAATATGAGTAAGCACAAAGGTTCACATCCGAGAATGGGTGCAACCGATGTTTGTCCTTTTGTTCCTGTAAGTGGAATTACAACTGAAGAGTGTATTGAACTTTCAAAAGAAGTTGCAAAAAGGGTTGGCGATGAACTTGGAATTCCAGTTTATCTTTATGAAAAATCTGCACAAAAGCCTGAAAGAGAAAACCTTGCTAAAATCAGACAAGGTGAGTATGAAGCACTTGAAGAAAAGTTAAAAAAACCTGAATGGAAACCGGATTTTGGTATTTCAAAATTTAATGCCAAGGCAGGTGCTACCGTAATTGGAGTAAGAGAATTCCTCATCGCATACAACATTAATCTAAATACACGCGAAGAAAAATATGCAACAGATATCGCGTTTGAATTAAGGGAAAAGGGAAGAAGCGCACGTCAAGGAGGAGATGGACCGTTTTACTTTAAATCGAATGATATCCTAAAATATGAAGTTGGTTCTTATCCAAGCGGTGTTGATGATTTTGTCGGAAGAACTATTAATGAAACGATAAAATACTGCAAAGAAAAATATGGTTATGATTTAGTAGAAATTTTAGATTTAAATGGAATTGATCCTAAAAAACCAGAAGGACAATCAGTTAAAATTCCGGGTAAGTTTAAATATTGCAAAGCAATTGGCTGGTCAGTTCCTAAATATGATCGCGTTCAAATCTCAATAAATCTTACAAACTACAAAGTTACATCGATGCATCACGTTTTTGATGAAACGGAAAAGCTCGCCGCTGAAAGAGGTTTGCGTGTTACAGGAAGTGAAATTGTTGGAATGGTTCCATATCCTGCTTTGCTTGAAACAGGGAAACATTATTTAAAAAAACAGCATCGTTCAACAGGAGTTCCGATTCGAGATATTTTAAACACAGCAGTACAGTCACTTGGATTAAATGATGTATCTGAATTTAGAATTGAAGAGCGTGTTTTAGGTTTACCAAAAAATATTGATACCGCACTTGTTGAAATGAAGCTAACCGATTTTGTGGATGAAGTATCAAGAGAAACTCCTGCACCGGGCGGCGGCTCAATTGCAGCATTAGCCGGAGCGCTTGGTGCAGCGTTATCTTCTATGGTGGCAAACTTAACAGCAAATAAACGCGGCAGTGATCCTGAAACTGATATAATATTAAATGAAGCTGCTGATAAATGCCAGGAGATAAAGAACACATTAGTAAAAGCTGTTGATGATGATACAGATGCATTTAACGATTATATGGCAGCGCGCAGATTGCCAAATAAAACTCCGGAAGAAAAGAAGACTCGTGAAACAGCAATGCAGAATGGATTAAAACAGGCTGTTCACGTTCCGCTAAACACTGCACAACTGAGTTATCAAGCAATTGAAATTGCACAAACCGTAGCAAAGTACGGTAATCCAAATTCCATTACAGATGTTGGAGTTGGTGCACAGAGTGCTTATACCGGAGTTCTTGGAGGAATTTATAATGTGCTTATAAATCTTAAAGATATAAAAGACGAAAAGTTTAATGTAGAAATGAGAAAAACTTGCATAGGGCTAAAAGAAAAGGCACAGAAAAAACTTTCTGAAGTTTTAGAGTTTGTAGAATCAAAATTATAAATAGTAGCCTCGGGCTTTACACCCGAGGTAAAGAAGCTTATTTATTACGATATTTTAACAAATAGTAAATTGATTTAATGAAAACAATTTCCGCAGACGTAAAGTCTGCGGCTACACTTGAAGAAATATTTCATGTAGCCTCAGGCTTTATGCCTGAGGAAAATATACGATAAAATGAAACGAATAATTCGTGAAAAGGAACATCGACTTGATCCCGAAATTTATCGCGGGGAAATAATTGTTTCGTTTACATTATGTGTGAAAGATAGAAAAGAATTATTCAATCAATCTGAAATTTTCAACACTTTTGAATCACAGCTTATTATTGAACTTAAGAAATATGAATGTGATTCTTACATTTATCTCTTTATGCCAGATCATGTTCACTTACTACTTTCGGGCAAAAATCACAATTTTGATATTAAGAAATGTTTAGATCGTTTCAAGCAAAAAACAGGATATTGGCTCTATAATCAATTGCCGGAATATAAGTGGCAAAAAGATTATTACGATCATATTCTACGAAAAGATGAAGACCTCATTGTTCAAACAAAATATATTTTGAATAATCCTGTAAGAGCTGGAATAGTTGATTATTGGAAGAAATATAAAATGAAAGGATCAACAGTTTACAATCTTGCAGAGTGGGATTAGAAAGATTTCGTGGACATAAGGCTTACCTGCAACAAACAGGTCTGTGGTCACTATTAAAATATATTATGTAGCCTCGGTTTCATGCACGAGGAAAAGAAGCCGATTTATTACGATATTTTAACAAATAGTAAATTGATTTAATGAAAACAATAACCGCAGACGTAAAGTCTGCGGCTACGGTTGAAAAAATAATATTTCAAGTAGCCTCAGGCTTTACGCCTGAGGTAAAAAAGGATTAGAAGATATTAACGTCGCGGACATAAAGTCCGCGGCTACAATTGTTGATATTCTATTCATATACTTCATAAAAAACATTGTTGTGATAAAACCTTACATTTTGTCCAAGTGCAAGGAATTGCGCAGTTTCTGGTTCTTTGTTTAATAGCTTAAAGTATTCATCCGAGTTAAATTGTACGCGTACTTTTTTGACATCGCTTTGATTCTGCAATTCACTATCAACCCAAAATTCATCTTGTTGGTAAATTGCTCTACCTGAAATATTTTTTACTTGCTGCATAAGATTTTGTTTAACACCTCTAGAGTCAACATAATTTAGTCTTTCATTGCCTTGTTGTGTTTGAGAAATATTTCCGGCACTGTTAAGATTTTGAAATTCCTCACTAGTTATTACACTTTTTCTTCCGCTTTTTTCCCGCATTGAAAAGTAATCTCCTTCCATATCTTTTTTGAGTTCCGGTTGTGGCGGAAGTGTTTGAAATACATCAACCAGTCGACCACCTCTAACTCGGATTTGTTCATCCTCTAAGATTAAATAGCTTGTGTAGGGAGTAATAATTCCATGTTCTCTTGCGAGTGTTGTGACTTCATCAACTAATTCTTTGTTCTCACCATTCAGTCTTATCACGTCAAGCAAATAGCCAATTCTTCTGGAAGCCCAGATAGGAGGAATGAAGCTGTATTCGACTTCATCACCGGAAAAATTAACGTTGGCAGAGAACTCTTTGCGATCTCCTCTCAAATTTCCACTAACGGTAACTTTTGCCTGACCTTTTCCTTTGTATCTTCCAAATACAAGAAGATTTGAACCTTTAAATAAATCAGGAAGATCTTTTGGATAAGTTTGAAAAACTTCGACATTGTTACCAAAAGTAATCTTTAAATCACTTAATACCGGCGATTGAATTTTATCATAAAAGTTTGATACTTTTATTTCGATATCTTCTTCATCGCTTACATAAGTTCTCCATGCATTTGTCTGTTCAGTTATCTTATCGAGAAAATGAGTGTTTATTTCATCACCGATTCCAAACGTAAACACACGGGAATTACTTTTATTCTTTTTCAGAATTGCTTTGATAAGCTTTTCATCATTAGTCTCACCGATTGTAGGTTTACCATCGGTTAGAAAAACAACAAAGTGAGGGCGTGAGGATTTTCTATAGTTATTCGATGCCAGTTCAAAAGCCTCTTCAATATTTGTCCCGCCGATCGCTTGAAGATCATTTATAAAATCTTTTGCTTTCTTTCTATTATTCTTATTTGCAGATTCGAGATTTTTAAACAGTGCATAAGCCTCGGTAGAAAATTTTACTATCTCAAATCTGTCATCCGTATTAAGGTTATTGACACAATAAAGAAGCGCTTTCTTTGCCTGCTCAAGTTTGTCACCGCTCATACTTCCGGAAACATCTATAATAAAAGTGATATCTTTTTCTTCTATGCCTGAATTATCAATATCAAGTGAAGGTGAAGCGCTTAGAAAAAAGTAACCATTTTCTTTATATTTTTTATAAGTAAGAACTGATAAACCAATACGAGAGGCATTCTTTGAAAAATATAATTTAAAATCAATATCTGGTTTTGTGTTTTCATCTTCGTAAGAAATGATGGAATGATAATCGCTTTTATTTACTATATCAACTTCGTGAGTCGGGCAGTATATGTTTTTAAGCTTCTTTTCGGATTTCAAATCAACTTTTACGGAAACATTTTTTAACGGCTTTGCAGAAAATTTTTCAGTGTTGAGCGGATAAATGTATTCAAATAAATTATTGTCTGATTCAATTACCTGTGTGTAACTAATTGATATTTTCTTTTCACTTCTTGGTTCGATAGGGAATATTCTTAGTTTAAAAATATTTTGTTCGCTGTACTCCAATAAAGCAGGATCACGCATTTGTCGTACTATATCCTCGTAAATTTTTCTGGCTTTATCAGCATCAAGCAATTCAGCTGTTGATTCCTTACCGTTTATTACCATTGTGAAATTGCTGATAACAGCACCCTTAGGAACCGGGAAAATATAGAATCCTTCAAGCTGATGATGAGACGGATTGTAGAAAGATTGATCAATCTTTGTCACTGCTAATTGTCCATCAATCCTTACATCAACATTGTGATAAACAACTTCCAGCGGAAAAGGATTTGGCAATGGATGCGGTCTTGGAATTACTATAAAACCATCTGCGAACGCATTATTGCCAGCTACAATTAGTATTACTGCTAAAATTATTTTCTTAAACATCTTTTCACCTTAATTTTCTATTGTCATCCCGAACTTGGTTCAAGATCTACATATTAAAGAGATGCTGAAACAAGTTCAGTATGACTAAATTGCTTTTATTCAAACTTATAATTCTTCTGTTTTGCTTGCTCACGAATAGTTTTTATCATTACAGCATCAAGCGTGTTATCGTTTTTGTCATCAAGCATTTTTTGTGCAATGTATTTACTTCTTTCGTCATTCAATTTATTAATCTTGTTCTGAATAACTTCACGCTCTTTTTCCATTTTATCTAAATATGCTTTTCTTTCCTGAACAGACATCTTTTTCATTTCTTCAGGAAGTTCTTCTTCTTTCAATTCTTCAATCTTAACTTTTCCTTCTCTTTTAGCATCAACCAAATCCCAACCTGAGTTTTTGTATTGTGCTCCTGATTTAGTAACAGATCTTTGAACCATTACTTCCGGACTTAAGCTCATAGAGTTTGCATCCTGTTCCGCCTGAAGTTCTTTCTTTTCTTTTCCATAATCACCAAAAGCGATATAAGTTTTATTTAATGCCTGTCCAAGTTTTATTATATCATCATCCTGTGGAGCATCAATGTAAACAATCGCAGCATTGTGATCAATATTCATGTATTTTCCATCGGCGAGATCAGCACCATCTTTCCACATTGTTTGGATACCTTCTTCATAATTTCCACAGAAGATTGTATTGACAACAATTCCTTTTTTTATTGCTTTTTTACAAGCTTCTTTATAATCAACATTACCTTGAGTAAATGGTTCATTACCGGCAATAAAAATTATTTTTAGGTTATTATTCGATTTGTTCCATTGAAGATTATCAACCGCATTTAAAATTACTTTACCGCAATACTCTTCTCCGCCATTAGTTTGAAGTTTAAATAATTCGTCGGATATTTTATCCAGATCTTGAGTAAAGGGAACAATGTTTCGTAAATATCCTTCATCAACGGGAATTGATTGTTTACCGTATTCATAAAGCGCAACATAAAGATCAACAGAGTTACCGTTCTTCTTAGTTTTTGCAAGCTCGTTTACTATCTTCCATAATTGGCTTTTTGCTTGGTCGATCAAGCCGTCCATACTACCGCTTGTATCTAAAAGCAGTGCAAGCTGAACCGAGCTTTTTTTTGGTGGATTTTTATCAACCATTTGATTTGCAAATGGTGTCAAAGAATAAACGAAGATTATTATTAATACAATTAAAGATTTCATTTTAGACTCCGTAAAGGATTATTGATTAATAAAACTGGTGCTTTCACTAAACTGAACGCAGCTTTGTTCCTGAAGATTGGAAAATATTTTTAAAGAGATTTATTTTTACCTATCTGATTTCGAAATCAAAATAAGTATTTGGGAATGGTTCGTTTCTGAGTGTGAAATGCCACCATTCTTCGGCTAAATTTCTAAAGCCGTATTTTTCCATTAGTGTTCTAAGCAGCATTCTATTTGCTCTTTGTTGAGCAGTGAGTTCTTTATTTTCAGTATGTGAAAGAGGATGGAAGCAATCGAATCCCGTTCCCATATCAATGCTGTTGTCTTTAAATCTTTTTTCCACGGATTCATAACATTCACACTGGTTTTCAATATCAAATTCCGGTTGAGAGGGAAGCGGTATGGAAACAATTGTCAGGTCAACAGTGCTGCCGCGGCTGTGACCTGATCTCTTTGCTATATAACCATCTTTAAATAATCTTTCTTTCAAAACAGTAGGAT
>JALHTS010000520.1 GCA_022865965.1 Ignavibacteriaceae bacterium | reverse complement strand
GCAGTATTTCATCAGGGCCCAGTTCGGGGATGAGACGACGATCTACCAGAGCCCTCCCGGCAGGGCCTTCGCCGTTTTTATCATCGCGCCCGATGAGAACGACGCGTCGAAATGGGTCCTTCGCGCTATGTACGACCTCGGCATATAAGGAGGGGAAATGTTTCGAAAATCCTTGATCCTGCTGGCCATGCTTGCCGTGCTTCCGTCATGCCTCGACGAGATGGAAAAGCCGATAAAAGAAGCGCCGACCTCTGCCTGGCCCGCGATGACGAGTGAAGACGATGCCGTCAAGGCGATCCTCTGGTGCTACGCGAACCCCTCAGACGATGATGTCATGACTAGATATGAGAGCATCCTGCATTCGGAGTATTTCTTCCAACTCGCCGCCGAGGATATCGAGCCCGGGGGAGATCCGGCCATCACGAGGGCGGAGGATATCGATCTGACCGCGTTACTGTTCGAGAGGCAGACCCAGCTCGAGCTCAGCATCACCAATACCGGCACCTGGGTCGACCGCGAGGAGATCGCAGGGGACACTTGTGGTGGCTGCCGGGAGATGACACGGAACTACTACATCCGCGCTCAATTTGGAGAGGACGGGACAGTCTGGTCCACACGCTTCTCTATGGCCTACGTGACTGTAATAGTCGTGCCGGATGAGAACGACCCCTCAAAGTGGGTCATCAGGGCGATCTACGACCACGGCCTATGACGGCTTCCGCATTCTTGACATAGAGCACACCCCGCGGATATAGTACTCCTGCCTTTGGAGGCGCGCGTCCGCGCGCAGCCGCGACGGACCTTCATCACGGGGCGACATGGCAGGCGGAAAGACCAAAAAGAAAAAGACGAAGAAGGAAAAGGGAGCAGGCTCCGGGCGTTCGCTTGGACGGCTCGCGATCTTTCTCGCCTGCGCCGCGGTCGTATTCTTCGCGATGGCCAAGTATGCGGAAACCCCCCGCGGCAAAATCCTTCTCCTCGATCTTGGATTCGACAGGTATTACGCCGGCGTACAGACCGGCCTGGGCGAACTGATAAAGAAGGGCGCCTCGGAGGCGGGAATGCCCGAGGGGACGATCAGCATCTCGACCGCCCACGAACAGGGGCAGCCCGGTCCTGTCGTGATGGCAACGGGCGGCCTGCCAGCCGACCGATCCCTCCTGCAGCTCAATATCTCGATCGACAGGGCGGTGAGCGGCAGTGGCGGCCGCGTGCGAAGATGCGTCGAGAAAAGAAACGGCAGCGTCCTGGAGATGGAGATAGGGACGCGGAGCACCGTCACCCACAGATGTGAATTCAGGATCAACCGGAGAGCGGCGAGCAAGACGGAAAAACTGACCGGCCCCGCGATCACAGTGGTCGTCGACGATTTCGGATATTTCAACAACCGGCGCGTCAGGGAATTCCTCGCGCTCGATGTACCGTTCACCGTCTCGGTCATACCGGGCCTCGAGCATTCGGAGAAGATCTGCCGGCAGGCGAGGGAAGCGGGCAAGGAAGTGATCTGCCACCTTCCGATGGAGCCCGAGCAGAACGGCAGCGACCAGGGAGAGATACCCCTCGTGCGGACGGCGATGAGCAGCGGGGATATCGAGGAGGCAGTCGAGAAGGCGCTCGAATCGACACCCGGCGCGATCGGCATGAACAATCACATGGGCTCGAAGGCGACTGCCGACATGCGGGTCATGGACTCGGTCATGAAGGTCTGCAGCAGAAAGAAAATCTTCTACATCGACAGCTACACGACGTCGAAATCGGTAGTCGCCGAGGCGGCGCAGGAGTTGCGACGCCTCGTTTCCGGCGGATTCGATGCCGCGCAGGCGAAAGATGTGCACGATCAGCAACCAGCCGGCGG
>JALHTS010000519.1 GCA_022865965.1 Ignavibacteriaceae bacterium | reverse complement strand
TTTCATTCAAAAAACTCCCCAAGCCAATCAGGTGATGAAAAAGATTTTGTAATACCAAAACTGAAATAAAATAATTCTATTTTCTTTTTTGTATAGATATGCTGATATGAAGTTTTAAAATCAGCATTCAAAGATCCCATAAATTGAAAAGACACACCCGTTACAAGATTAATTGCAAACTCACGCTCTATTCTTTCGGCTTCACCCTGAATATCATCATCGTCATCAAAACGGAATTCAAATATTCCAGCATCAAAACCTAAAGAGAAATTCAAGCTCTTAATTAAATTGATTGAGCGTCTGTAAAGAATATAATAATCAATTCCATCAAACTCTTTTGTTAAATCAATCTTTTTATCGAATCTCATAAAGCTTAAACCAATACCAAGTTCACCGATGGGATGATCGAATCTGAATTCACCGCCAAATCCCATATTGGATTTCCAGTAATTACGAAACTCGTTTCCTGTAAAATTATAATTGGTATTCAAGGAAAGGTGTATTCGTTTTTCACTTTCTTGAGCAAAGATAACTGATGAAAAGACAATTACCAGACTAATCGATATTAAGAATAATTTATTTCTCATAAATCCTTGAGATAATTTTTTCCACCGAGTGCGTTAACTTGACGAATTATCCATGCCTGTCTCCTCAACACATAATTTGATGGACGAGAAGCTGAATATCTTTTCGGATTTGGTAAAGTAGCTGTAAGCAATGCTGCCTGTGATCTTGTGAGCTTATCAGGTGTCTTTCTAAAATGAATAAGACTTGCAACACCTGCACCAAATATCAGATCACCCATTTCAGCAATATTTAAATGAACTTCGAGAATTCTTTTTTTATCCCATAACAATTCAATCAGAATGGTAAAGTATGCTTCAATTCCTTTTCTGATAAAACTTCTTCCTTCCCACAAAAATAAATTTTTAGCAACCTGCTGGGTGATTGTACTTGCACCCCTTAATTTTCTTCCGCGTTCATGCTGTTCCAGTGCTTTCTCAATCTGATCGAAATCAAATCCAAAGTGATTTGGAAAATTCTGATCTTCTGCAGCAACTATTGCAATCGGCAGTTCAGGTGAAACATTATCATAGCTAACCCATTTATAGCTTATAAATCTAAAATCACCTTCAATTAGAGCACTTATTTGTCTCTGAATCATAATAGAGCTTGTAACAGGATTTATCCATCTTAACAAAAAAACCACAACAACAGAAAGAACAAACAGCAGTAAAATAAATTTTAATGCTGCTTTCAATATTGATTTTATTCTGTCGGAAAAAGTTATTTTGTTTTTATTCGCCATATTTTTCTGAAAAAAATTAAGGAACCGGATCATATCCGCTTCCGCCCCAAGGATGACATCGTGATATTCGTTTTATTCCAAGCCATCCGCCTTTTAATAATCCATATTTCTTTAATGCTTCTAAATTATAGTGCGAACAGGTTGGAGTGTATCTGCACGATGATGGAAATAATGGCGAGATTAATAACTGGTAAATTTTTATTAGTAAAATAAATGGTAATGCTAAAAGTTTAACAATTACTTTGTACAATTCTTTAAAAGTCATATCCTAAAGATAAACATTAGCAATGAGTCTGAACAGATTTGAAAAAGTGTTTTGCTTAAGACTCAATCCCCTTTCTTGATAAAACTCCATCCTGATAATAATGTTTAATTTCTTTCATTTCAGTTACAAGATCGGCTCGTTCAAGTAACTTATCCGGACAGTATCGACCTGTAATAATCAATTCAACACTATCGGGTTTTTGTTTTATAAAAGTAAGTACTTCTTCGTCGTTGAATAAACCAAAATAAATTGAAACACAAATTTCGTCAAGAATAATTATGTCAAATTTTCCGCTCAGCATCTTAGCTTTTGCTTTAGCTAAGCCGCGGCGAGCTTTATCAATTTCTGTTTTATCTGGAAGTTCTTTTCGGTAAACAAACTCATCGCTGCAGAATTGTTCTATTGTAATCCATTCCTTGAGATGTTTTAGACTATTTAATTCATTATAAGGATATTCTTTCATGAATTGGGCAATGTAAGTTTTAAGTCCGTATCCAGCCGCTCGAACTGCTTGTCCGATTGCAGCAGTTGTCTTTCCTTTACCGTTTCCGGTATAAATCTGAACGAAACCTTTTTCGAGTTTATTTCTGTCGGGGTCCATAACGATTATTTTCTTTCCGGGAAGTGTACACCATAGCAAGTATGATTAGTGACTTATAATCAATCATTTTATTAATAAGTTCATAAAAATTACGGCTGAATAGTAAACGTTTGTCCTATATCATCCAAGCCAAGTTTAATATTATAATTCACCACCGATTCTTTTAACCAATTAAGCGGTTCCAATATCGGTTCGGTTCCTTGTTTAAATGTTTTCGTATGAATTGGAATAAAATACTTTGCTTTAAGATGTTCATCCGCAATTATCAATGCTTCTTCCGGATTACAATGATTCCTTCTCCAAGGCTGATAAGCACCGATGGGCATTATTGCAATCTCAATATTTTCATCACCATAAAGCTTGAAATTTTCACACATTGCTGTATCACCGCCGAAGATGATTTTCTTTCCGTTTCGTTCCAGCAAATAAGCATTATAACTTCTTCCGTTATCCATATAACCCTTTGAGCGATCTCTTTCCCACGGATAACGCCAGCCAAAATGCTTTGTTTCAATAGCTGTGAATTTTATTCCCAATAATTCCAGTTTGT
>JALHTS010000518.1 GCA_022865965.1 Ignavibacteriaceae bacterium | reverse complement strand
GATAAACAATGGATGACTATAGACAAAACCGACGGTCCCGGAACTGGACATAATTATTCCTTCTGGACTTCCAGCTACAGCGTTTGTTATCCTGGTTTTTTTACGCGTTCGACTGATGGGGGTGGAAGTTTTGAAGATTGTATTACAATCCCCGGTTATCCTTTTTGGGGTACGCTTGCCGTTGGACCCGAAGGTGAGCTTTATATTGGTGGATCAAACGGATCTGATTTTTTAGTCGTAAAATCTACAAATGCACAGAACTCAAGCGAAATGGTAACATGGGATATGACTACCGTTGTAGATCTGGATGGCTCTATTTCAAATGGCCATGGACCCAATCCTGGTGGCTTACTCGGACAAACGTTAATAGCGACTGACACTTCTAATGGTCCTTATCACGGAAACGTTTATTTATTATGCTCTGTTGATCGTAAACATGACCCATTAGATGTTATGTTTGTTCGCAGTACAGATGGAGGTGTTAACTGGAGTTCGCCGAATAGAGTTAATGATGATCCCAACACTACAGCATATCAGTGGTTCGGTACTATGTCGGTTGCTCCAAATGGACGTATAGATGTAGTATGGCTGGATACGCGTGATAATCTCGGAACTTATTTATCAGCTTTATATTATTCAAAGTCGACTGACGGAGGTGTAACCTGGTCGCCAAATGAAAGATTTTCAGATTATTTCGATCCTCACGTTGGCTGGCCCCAGCAGAATAAGATGGGTGATTACTTTGATATGGTTTCCGATAGTAACGGCGCATATCTGGCATGGGCAGCTACATTTAATGGTGAACAAGATGTTTATTATAGTTATATAACTGATACTACAAGTGCCGTAAATGTTTATTCTGAATCTACCATCATAAATAGTTTTTCACTTTACCAGAATTATCCTAATCCATTTAATCCGAGCACGGTGATCGGTTATCAGTTGCCAGTAAGCGGCAATGTTTCGCTTAAAGTTTATGATGTTTTGGGAAATTTAGTTTCAACGTTAGTTGATGAATATAAACAGGCAGGAGTTTACGAAGTTGAGTTTTCCGCCATAGGCGGATCCGCCTCCGGCGGAAATGCTTACAGTCTGGCAAGCGGAATATATTTCTATCAGCTCAAAGCAGAGAAGTATCTAAAAACAAAGAAGATGTTGTTTCTGAAATAAAAAAAGAGGAAACTAAAATGAAAATTTTTATAACCGGTGGTACAGGTTTCATTGGAAGGCATACAATGGAGTTGCTGTCCAAAACTAATCATCAATTAAATGTACTAATCAGAAAAACCAGCGACACTTCTTTTATAACTAATGAAAATGTGACATTAGTTGAAGGAGATTTGAGTGAAAAACATTCCCTGCTTAAGGGTATGGAAAATTGTGATGCAGTAATAAATATAGCAGGTCACTACACTTTCTGGGAACCTGATAAAAAGATATACAGCAAAATAAACATTGATGGAACACGGAATGTTTTAGAGTGTGCTTTACAATCCGGTGTTAAGAAAGTGGTACACATAAGTACTGCCGGAATTTTTGGAAAACCAGATGATGAACCATTTAACGAAGCAAGCACTCCGGGTCAGGCCAGGTTCAGTGAATACTTCAGAACTAAGTATGAAGGTGACCGAATTGCATGGGATTTATATGAGAAAAAAGGACTACCACTGGTTGTAATTTATCCTGTCGCTGTTTTAGGTCCCGGGGATACAAAAGCAAGCGGGCAGTATATATCTGATTTAATCAGGCGCAAATTACCGGCCACTGTATTTAAAAATGGAATCTTCACTTTTGTTTACGTAAAAGATGTAGCACAAGCGATTGTTAATGCTTTGGAAAAAGAAAACAATATCGGCGAAAAATATTTAGTTGGAAACTCTCGATACACGTGGGGAGAGGTCAACAAAATGATTAGTGAAATATCAGGTGTTCGGTTACCAATGATTAATTTACCGAATTCTGTTACTTTACTAAACGCATACCTTTTGACTGGTTTAGCGAACATTATAAAAAAACCTCCTTTATGGGGAATGGCTATTGATCAAATGAAAGTAATGAATGCAGGTTTTAATGCAGATGGAAGCAAAGCCGAAAGAGAACTTGGAATAAAATATACTCCAATTCGTTTTGCTCTTCAGGAGGCAATTGATTCATTTAAATAATTTTAAACAAATCATTCTGTTGATGAATATTAACTCTTGCTAAATTTTAAGCTTATTTTTCTTGACATTTGACAAGATGATTTGCAATTTAAAAGCAAATAATCCAAACTTTTAACCTCTGGACCTTTTTGGGCTTCCGGTTGAAATATTCTTATTTTCTCTTCATTTCTCCATACTCCCCACTAAGGCGCAGCGATACACTATATGTTCTGTAATTAAATAGAAACATTAATTAACGAAGAACTATCTGCTGGTAAACACGAAGTTGAGTTTAACAGTCATTCCGGTTTACCTTTAGGCGAAGTCCGGAATCTGAGCAGCGGAGTTTACTTCTACAGATTGCAGGCTGGAGATTTTGTGCAAACAAGAAAAATGATCCTCCTTCGTTAACACTTCGGCGGACAGGTTTTGCTTAAATAACTTTTTACTTCTCCCCTGCTAATGAAAGCCTACCTACCAGTCAGGTAGGTTGGCAGGGGTTTTTCATAAATTTATTCATCAATAAAAAAGGTTTTACTTATCTAAACGGTTTTTATTCCAACTTTCAAGAAATAATTTCCTGTAACTTTTTCAATAAAAACTCATTTTCCCCTTTATTATTTGCAAAATAATTATGTATGTTAAGGCACAGTTATTGCTTATTGTTAATTATTCACAAGTAAGGAAGATTTTATGCGAGTTACAATATTTCTCTCAGCAGTTGCTATATTGTTAATATTCATTTCATTTACAAATTCAGAACCGTCATTTAATGGATCTGCTCCGGGTTGTGCAGGTTCAAGTTGTCACGTTTCAGAAGCAGGAATTGTTTCTGCTGAAGTATTGGATAATTTACAAGTAAGAATAACAGTTTCGGGCTCTACTTCTAAAGTTGCCGGTGAGCTTGTAGATGGAGGAGGCAATGTAGTTGCAGTTATCAATTCTACATCGAGCAATCCATTTATATTAACAGCACCTTCAGCCGGAACCTACACTGTTAACGCAGGTTTTAAAAGCCCATCATTTAAATGGGGAACAACATCAGCTATTATTAATGTAAGCGGAATTGATGAAGAATTAATTGGAAGTAATCCAAACACATTTGAGTTATATTCCAATTACCCAAATCCATTCAATCCGTCAACAAAAATACGTTATGCAATTCCACAGACATCATTTACTGTACTAAAGGTTTATGATATTACCGGCACAGAAGTGATGACATTGGTAAATGAAGAAAGACCGGCAGGCATTTACGAAGTTAATTTTGATGCTGTTGACCTGGCGAGCGGAACTTACATTTATCAATTACAGGCTGGAAATTATTCTGAAGCTAAGAAGATGATCCTTCTTCGTTAAATTATGATTGATTTATTTTAATAAAAGTATTGTCTAATTTAGAAACAAGGTAAGAAAGACTGTAGACGGTTTTAAAATCCCGGTGCTTTGTATCGGGATTTATTATTTCTAAAAGTAATACTCAAAAGTTTTTGACTTTGATGAAAATTAATTGCTAATTATAGCTGTTAATTATTCTTTTTGTTAGAATAGAATATGTAAGCCCT
>JALHTS010000067.1 GCA_022865965.1 Ignavibacteriaceae bacterium | reverse complement strand
CGGAATTTCAATGATAAGTGACGGCGTATGGTCAACTGATCTTAATATAAGAGGACTTAGCAGGAATAATATAGTTACAATTATTGACGGAACAAGAATTGAAACAGCTAATGATATTTCTGCAAGATTATCTATGATTGATCTTAATGATGTTGATAGAATCGAAGTTATAAAAGGTGCGGCTTCATCAGTTTACGGCACAGGTGCAACAGGCGGAATAGTAAATATTGTTTCACGACAGCCATCATTCAATAAAAATTATCTTAATAGCGGAAGTGTTTCTTTGGGTTATAATTCTGTAAATAATTTAAGAGCCATCTCCGGAAACATATTTAACTCCGGATATTTCTGGTCGTCAAAAATTTCAGGTTCCTACAGAAAGGCTGATAACATTGAGACACCTTCAGGAGAATTAAAGAACAGTCAATTTACTGATTACAGTTTATCAGCTTCGATGAACATTCAACCGTTCAACAATCATTTGTTAAAGTTTAATTATCAGTTATTTAAAGCTGAAGATGTTGGAATTCCAGGAGCTACTCCGCTTTTCCCTGATAATGCTGATGTTCGTTATCCTAAAGAAAAGAGAGAATTATTTTCTGCAGGATACGAAATCCAAAATATTTCTTCGGTGTTCAGCAAAGTTCTTGTAAGATATTCGCATCAATTTATTTTAAGAGATGTTGAGAACATCCCTAATATTGTGCAGAATATTCCAGGTGCGGGAAGTTTCCTTCCACTAAGAGTGAGCGTATTAAAAATTACTCCCACGGCAGATCATAACAGCCATAATTTTCTTGCTCAGACAAATTTAATTTTTGCTCGCAACAATCTTCTTACGCTTGGCATAGACTACTGGAGCAGAAGTTATAACGGAGAACGTTTGAAGTACCAGTTAATTGAAACACTTGATTCAACAGGTACCACTGTAGTCAACGCATTAATAAATAAGGTTATTGCTGAAAAGCCTTTGCCGGATTCAAAATTTCAAAGTGTAGGATTCTTTGCCCAGGATGATTATGAAATGCTGAAAGATAAATTAAAATTTTCTCTCGGTGCACGTGTTGATAAAATTATAGTATCAGGTCAGACAACTCTTAATCCTCTTTATGAGATTAACAATGGCATAATTGATTATTCTCCTCCAACTCAAAAAGTTATCTGGGAAAAAACTGAAGTGGATGATATCTCTTACAGTTCTAATTTAGGATTAAATTTTTCAGCAACATCCAATCTTGATCTTACTTTAAGTCTTGGTTATTCATTCCGCTCACCATCGCTTGAAGAAAGATTTCAATACATAGATCTTGGCAGTCGTGTAAGGATTGGTGATCCGAATCTTAAACCCGAAAAAGGATATTCAACGGATTTTGGGATTAGGTATTACTCGTCAAATCTGAAAATAATTTCAAGCCTGTTTTATAATTACATAACGGACATTGTTGTAGAAAAACCGGGCATATTTGAGGAACGACTTGCGCAGATTAAAACAAACATTGGCGAAGCACGGTTGTACGGATTCGATTTGCTGGTCAATTATAATTTTTATAAAGATTGGTTGATTTATTCAACGGTGTCTTTTGTGAAAGGCGATGATCTTTCAGAAGACACGAATCTACCTCAGATTCCTCCATTGAATGGAACACTTGGTCTGAAAATATTTTTAGCAAACGTTATTGAAACGGAATTATCATCAACAATCTATGCAGCTCAAAATGATATTGCCATCGGTGAAATAGCTTCTCCCGGTTATGCTGTTTCTAATTTTTCGGTTAATCTGAAAAACATAGAATTTACTCCTGCCCGATTACAGATTTTTGCAGGTGTGGAAAATATTTTTAACAAATCATACCGAAGTCATTTATCTACCACACGCGGAGGAATGACTATTGAACCGGGAAGAAATTTTTATATCAAACTTGTAACGGGATGGTGAAAGGGGAGAGGCTGAGGCTAAGGAGCAGAGCACAAAGCGCAAAGGTCAGGGATGTATTTTAGAAATAATTATTTTTTCCTTTAACTTAAATGAAAAATTTACGCAACAAATGATTTGGTTTTATCTCGCTTTAATATCGGCAATATTTTCTGCGTTAGCTGCAATTTCAGAAAAGAAAACTCTATTTACATTAAACGCTCTTGATTTTTCTTTTCTGGTTTCTCTTGTTACTCTTATTCTTTCAATTCCGTTTTTCTTTAATGCTCCTTTAGATGCAGGTTCATCAACCACACTTATTATTCTGTTTTTGAAAACAATTTTAAGTGCGGGTGCTTTTCTTTGTGTAATGTTATCATTAAAGAATCTTGAAATAAGTGAGGCATTACCACTGCTTTCTCTATCACCGGGCCTCGTAGCAATTTTTGGATCATTACTGATTCAGGATACTCTTGTTCTGAATGAATGGATAGGATTGTCTTTAATGCTGATTGGAACTTACATTCTTGAATTGCGGAAAGATGATCAGAGTATTTTTGATCCGTTCAAATCCTTATTAAGGTTTAATAAATACAAATATGTTTTTTTTGCTCTGATATTATTTACAATTACATCTCTGATTGACCGTATTTTGCTGAAAGATTTTGCGATGCCGCCCTATACTTTTATGGCATATCAGCAATTATTCTTTGCAATCATATTTATGGTAATAGTTCTTTTAAGGAATAAAAATTTAACAGTGCCATTTCAATCTTTAAATAGAAACATAATTTCATTAATTATTATAGTCTCTATATTCACTGTTATCTATAGGTACACACAAATCGAAGCTGTAAAACTTGCCCCGGTTGCATTAGTCCTTTCTGTAAAAAGATTATCTGTTCTGATGGCAATTATAATTGGCGGGAAACTTTTTAAGGAAAAATATATTTTGAAAAGAGTAATAGCTACAGCTGTTATATTAACAGGATTAATTATACTGGTTAGTACATAATAAAGTTGATTTCTGTTTTAATTGCCCCTCAACGATATTTAGATTGTATATTCTGGAATTCTTAGACTTGATGAAAGTTGAATCGAGTTAAAAAGAATATTTTTAACTAAGTTTTAGAATCCCACCTTCTTGAAGTCTGATAGGCTTTAGGGGAATGATGAGGAAATTTGGACTCATGATACAGCCTATTTCGTTTTAAATATAGTTAACAATTTTTCTGCTGCAAGTGTCGGTGTAATCTTATCTTTAGCAATTTCATTTTTTATTGTTGTAATTGCTTTTTGAACCTTCTCATCATTATAAAATTTATCATGCAGAGTATCTTCAACCATTCTTAAAACCCAGGCAATTGTCTGGTCTTTTCTACGATGCTCAAATACACCTGAAAGTTTTATTATCTTTTCAAATTCCTTAATCACATCCCAAAGTTCGGGAATTCCTTTTCCTGTTTTCGCTGAACCAGTAAAAGCCTGTGCTGTCCATCCTTTTGTTGCTGGTTGAAGATAGTGAAGCGCATTACTATAATCAGATTTTGTAATGTTTGCTTTCTTCTCATTATCTCCATCTGCTTTATTAATTAGGATTGCATCGGTTAACTCCATAATCCCGCGTTTGATTCCCTGCAATTCATCTCCGCCACCGGCAATTAGTACAAGCAAAAAGAAATCAACCATTGAACGAACTGTAACCTCGCTCTGTCCAACACCAACAGTTTCTATTAATATAACATCAAACCCAGCAGCTTCGCAGATTGTAATTGTTTCACGACTTTTTCTTGTAACTCCGCCTAATGTTCCGCCAGAAGGAGAAGGACGGATAAAACAATTTTTTTCCTTTGAAAGATTTTCCATTCTTGTTTTATCACCAAGAATACTTCCTTTGGTTACAGTACTGCTGGGATCAACAGTTAGAACTGCAACTTTGTGTCCTTGTTTTATAAGATACATTCCAAGTGATTCAATCAAAGTGCTCTTTCCAGCACCGGGGACACCTGTTATTCCAATTCTTAAAGATTTACCTGAATGAGGAAGTAATTTCTTTAGAACTTCCTGTGCAGTATTGTGATGAGTTGGATTATTGCTTTCAATTAAAGTTATTGCTTGTGCAAGAATATTTCTATCAAATTTCAACACACCATCCACATAATCATCAACAGAAATTTGTTTACGTTTCAAATCCGTTTCCTTTTTACTTGAACCTGCCTTGCCGGCAGGCAGGCCTGAATTTTTTACTCCACTTACAACACGCACAGCAAACTCCTCACCAGCGTTTTCAGGTGTCCAATCTGGTTTGTAGGATGACTTATTTTTGGAAGATCGTTTTTTCATATTGCCAATATAAATATTATTCCCATTTCCATTTATCGGGATTCCAATTATTCTTTGTTTTAGAATCAAAAGTAGGTTCGATGAATGAATGGATTTCTGAAACTACTTCAGAAAATGTTTTATTAAAGTCTAATTTATTCCGTTCAAGAAATGCTTTCCACAGATTTTGAAATCTTTCACCGTCTTTAAACTTAGTTTCAAATATATTCTTATATTGTTTTATATCGGTTGAACGATTTTTAAAAGTTATTTGAATTGCTTTACTTAGTATATCTTTTTGAAATTTATAATGTTCAGCAAAGAATAAAATATCATAAAAATCCTTCATCCTGCTGGTTTGTAGTTGAAGTGAAACAATTGCTTCAAACTTTTCAGCAATTGCTGTTTCGATTGAATATACTTTTAGTTTTGGAGCAGGAAAATCTAGTAGAGTTGGAAATTCTATCTCTACTGGACCAGCAGTTATTTTATCACCAAAGCCAATATCAAGTTGAACTCTCTCTCTCGAATTTTCCAGATAAGCATAAAACTTGATTCTTACTCCTTTATAATCTCCATCTTCAAAAATGTTTTCAGCTTCAACCCTTCCTGAATCAAATCTAATTCCATCTTCATAATTAGAATCAATAATTTCTTTAATAACTTCTATTATATCCTTGATCTCATTCGATATTGAAGATCCTAGAAAATCAATATCCCGTGTTGGTCGATTTCTACTAATATCATGAGCAATAAAAAGTAATGCACCTTTAAGGATAAGATTGTTTGAATATAATGATTCAGATAGACGATATAGAAATCGTTCTTGTATAAACTGTCTGATTACACTTTGGTATTCTTTTCCTGTTTTAATAGATATATTCTTTAATCTTTCTTTAACAGAGGCAGCTATATTTTTTATTTCTTTGTTCTCTTTCATGAAAGAATTGCTTTTATCATCGGTTCAATCTTCTTTTTTACTCCACAAATTTCTGAATACTCAAGAAGTTTTGGAATGTTTCTTTCTTTACGATTATTCAGGTAAGTCTTTAGAGATTCAACAGCAATGTCTTCGCCTATCTTATTTATATATCTGAACAGATCACCAATCGTTTTTTCTTTGTTATAGATTTTTACAGTTCCACTTTTTGTTTTAAGGGTTTCAATCCCTGGCGAATAATAACTATCTGCAAAGTAATAAACTTTTATCGGTGGATAGTTAAGTACAAATTTATCTGTGTTATTTGGAACTGCAACATAAATTTCTGTAGGATTGAATGTTGTTAGCTCATAATAACTTGCTGCTGAAAGCATGCAAATAACTGCTTTTTTATTAGCATGGCAAACTTCTACAAAACTTTCATGTTCATCATGCGGATAATTTACAAGCTTGTATAGTCCCGGTTTTATTTTTTCAATAATTCCACTTTCTACAGCCAGTGCAATCCTTCTTGTATGAATTTGAGCGTTTTTTAGCTCAATCATACGAGCATAACCTTTATTTTTCTTAAATATTTTTATTATTTCATTCATTTCACAAGTCCTGGTCCTTTTACAAGGTAAATATAACAAATCTACCTTGAAATCGAACCAACTATTTGGTTGTATTTGAAGGGGTGTTAATAAGTACTGTTTCTTTGTATAGTGTGGAATGCTGAATAAGCTTTTTTGCCTGAAATATAATTGATTTAGCTTTTTTAATTTTTGTACCTCGTAAACGCCAACTAACATCAGAATAAATAATAAGAAGTCTGATGACTTCAAAACAGTCAAGAATAATCATTGGCATGCCATGAATCTCAATTGACCAAGATGTTGGAGTAAAATGCTCAAAATTATTTCTGAACACTTTATGAAGTTTTCTAATTGATTCCTTTTGTGAAAGAGATAGTTCAAATACTCTATAATTTATATTCACACGCATCCAAGTAGGGTCTTGACTTCTTCGTAATGCTTCGTCAAAATCGATTAATCTTTCATGACCTCTTTTTGTCTTTGTAACTACGCTCTCATAGTTTGTTCCTTTACAAGCAGAAATTGCAAAACCATATAGAGCACTATGAAGCGTGATTATAACCCATTTCCAATTTTGAGGATTTTGTTCAACAGTTTGTAGGAATGAGAAACTCTTTTCAAGATAGTCTAATGCATTTGTTTGCTCATCGAATCTAATCCATTTTGCAGTTACAGTTGTCATTAAAATATCTTGAACTTCGACAATTCTAAAACCTTTCCTTAATCAACTCCATTAT
>JALHTS010000517.1 GCA_022865965.1 Ignavibacteriaceae bacterium | reverse complement strand
TTTAAGATATTATGATCTGTAAGGAAATTCTGACCAAATTTTTTTAATGGACGGATACTGTTCATATAATTTTATTTTAATTGCTTAAAGATAATCAATCATCACAAAAGCATACCAAATATAATTTCACTTTCTTATTGTATGACTCAATAAATATGAATACTTTTTTAGTGATAAAAAAAATCTTCTTACTAAAACGGAGTAAATATTGTCAGCAAAATATGTTGTAAGTGTAGATATGGGAGGCACCAAAATATTAGCTTCTGTATTGAACTCTAAAGAAGGAATAATCGCTAAGAATAAGAAACCCACAAAGGTTGATGCGGGAAGCACATCTTATATTTCAGATCTTGTTGAAATAATTAATGCAGTTATTGATGATGCAAAAGTGAAAGACAATCAGATTGTTGCTGTATCAATCGGTGTTCCCGGTTCTGTAAATCCATTTACTGGAAATATTGGCTTGGCCCCGAATCTTGGCTTGAAGAATTTTAACATTAAGAAAGCACTTCAGAAAAAAATCTCATATCCTGTTTTAATTGAGAATGATGTGAACCTTGCTGCAATAGGAATAAAAAATTTTGGTGTGGCGAAAAAAGGTAAAAACATTTTGGTTGTCTCGCTTGGAACAGGCATTGGCGGCGGAATAATTATAAACAACAAAATTTATAGGGGCTCTAATTTTGTAGCTGGAGAAATCGGACATATTCTTGTTCAAAAAGACGGACCTGTTTGTGGATGTGGAAGAAAAGGGTGTTTTGAAACAATTGCCAGCAGAACTGCTGTTGTGAATAAAATTATAGATGACATTAAAAAAGGAAAGAGCAGTGTTCTCAAAGAATTTGTCGAATCGGGTAAAAAAATAAAAAGCGGTTCATTGAAAAATGCCGTTAACAAAAATGATAAAGTAGTTATAAAAAGAGTATCCGAGGCTTGTGAAACGATCGGGGAGGTACTTTCCGGTTTAACAAATCTAATGAATTTTGATATGATTGTTCTTGCGGGAGGATTGATAGAAGCACTTGAAAAATTTATGCTTCCAAAAATTCAATCATCTTTTGAAAAACACGTTCTAAACGATACTGCTTACGGACTGAAATTAATAGCTTCAAAACTAGGAGATGATGCTGCCATTTATGGAGGTATTTTTTTAACGGAAGAATTTTTGGGAATAAAAGTCTAACCCTGAAAATTAATTTTTATCAACTGACAAATAACTTTTTCATTTTACAATATTATTTTAACAGATAAAGATTAAGTCCTGAAGATTTTTTGGGGTTTTAAGCAAATTGCGATTCAATATTAGCCAATTCTTCATTTAACTTTTCCCATTGAATGAGTACATCTTCAAGTTCAACTTTTGTTTCACTGAACTTTTTTGTCGTCTCTTTTGCTGCTTCGGGATTTGAATAAATTTCAGGATCGATTAAATTTAATTCGAGTTGTTTATTTAGAGTTTCAAGTTTACTTATTTTCTTTTCCAGCTCAAAAATTCGCTTAATCAAATTTTTTGTAGCCGAATATTTTTTCTGTCTTAATTCTGCCTCAATTCTCTTCTGATCTTTTCGTGATATTGAATCATTATTTACTGATTTTTTAAACTGGTTAAGTTCAATCAACTTTAATTCTTCTCTCTTTGAAAGATAATAATCAATATCTCCGGGATAATTTTTTATAACTCCTTTTCTGATATCAACAACACGATTCACAATCGGTCTAAGAAAGTCCAGATCGTGCGATACAAGAATTAGTGAACGGCTGAAATTAATCAATGCTTTTTGCAGAATAAGTTTTGATGAATAATCCAGATGGTTTGTTGGTTCATCAAGAATGATGAAGTTAGATTTTGTAAGAAGAATTTTGCACAAAGCAACTCGGCTTTTTTCTCCTCCTGAAAGGACACCAACTTTTTTAAAAACATCATCCCCGGTAAATAAAAATGAGCCTAGCAATGATCGTAACTGACCAATTGTTTTTTCCAGGGAAATCCCATCTAAAGTTTCAAGAATATCAAGATCAGGATTTAAATTATCCGCAACATCCTGAGCGTAATAAGAAATCAAAGTATTATGACCGATAATTCGCTCTCCATTATCGAAATCAATTACACCGGCGATAATTTTCGCCAATGTTGTTTTACCAGCTCCATTAGGACCTATAAAAGCAATTTTTTCACCGCGATCAACTTTAAAGTCCGAATTATTAAAGACACGATTATTTCCATAATATTTT
>JALHTS010000516.1 GCA_022865965.1 Ignavibacteriaceae bacterium | reverse complement strand
ATCTAATAGTGTAAAAATTCACTTTACTATTTCTGAAGAACACACTGATCTGGTTTCACAGATAATAAATAATTCAACTAATGAGTTTGAAGAAAGGGGAATTAAGTTAAATGTAACTTATTCTTATCAAAAAAAATCAACTAATACAATTTCCGTAACTCTTGATAATAAACCATTTAAAGAAAATAACGGAAAATTTGTTTTCAGACCAGCCGGACACGGTGCATTGATAGAAAATATAAACGAACTTGACTGTGATATAGTACTAATTAAAAATATTGATAACATTCTTCCTTCGACAAAAAATGATGAATCGATTAAGTATAAAAAACTTATGACAGGATTTCTTGTTTCAATCCAAGAACAAATATTTAATTATTTGCGAATGATTGAGAGTAAAGAGGTAAATAATAAAGTGATTTCCGAAATAACAAAATTTGCGTCTGAATTTCTTTCAATATCTCTTCCGGGTGAATTTGATAAGCAAACCACCGATGAAAAAGCAACTTATTTATTTTCTAAACTAAATCGTCCTCTTAGAATTTGCGGAATGGTAAGGAATGAAGGTCATCCGGGTGGGGGTCCTTTCTTTGTGAGAGATTCGAATGGAGCAATTTCTATTCAGATAGTTGAGGAATCTCAAATCGATAAAAACAATTCTGAACATCTGGAGATCTTTAAAGCATCAACACATTTTAATCCGGTTGATATGGTTTGTGCAATAAGAGATTATAAAGGTAAAAAATATAACTTAAAAAATTACGTTGATGAATCTTCTGGTTTGATAACGACAAAATCTTATGAAGGAAAATCTTTAAAAGCATTGGAATTACCGGGTCTGTGGAACGGCGCAATGGCTCATTGGAATACTGTCTTTGTAGAAATGCCTGCTGATACTTTCAATCCAGTTAAAGAGATAAATGATTTGTTAAAACCGGCGCATCAGGTTAAAGCTGACTGATTGTCTTTTAAATTCTTCCTTTTCTTTAATCCAAAGCGCTAGTGAAAAAATTTAAGATAAAACCCTGCAGTTCAAGAAGGACAAAATCAACTGCAGAGTATTATCTAACCTGAAATTTATTCTGTGTTATAAACAGCAATTGTTTTTGGCGGATTGTGAACAATCTTTCTAATTGTATCAAACTGGAGATATGGATATTCTTCTCTGAGCGCATCAATAGCATCTCCGGTTCTTATTTTTTGCGCACGGAGCATTTTGAATTTTTTACGTATTCTGTAATCCCGGACAGAACGTTCGTTAATCAATCCTCTGCTTTCAAGGATTTCATAAATCTCATCGCTGATAAGATCTGATAAAGGATTAGATAGTACTTTTTTTCGTTCAGAGAGTTCCATATTTCCTCCCGTTCTTCTAATTAGTATTGATATTCAAATTACTATTTACCCTGTTTCTTAATTCTAAACAGTCAGAATATCTTCACTTGTAAAGCTATAAAGTTAGGTCAGGTAATCAACCGCATAAATATGCGGTTATGGAAAAATGCGGGTATTTTTAGTTATGAAAGTTGCATATCTATGCAGTATTCAGGCTATATTATTTTCTTTCTTATTGCCTTAGCAACAGCTTCGGATTGTGAGTGCACGTGAAGTTTTTTGTAAATGTTTCTTATGTGATGCCTTACAGTATCAACACTTATAAACAATGAATCAGCAATTTCCTGATAGTTATCCCCATCTGACAAAAGACTTAGCACTTCTATTTCACGGCGGCTTAATTCGTAAATCGAATCAGTTGTCAAAATAATTTTTGTTTCTTTAAAAGCAGTAATAACCTGTCTTGCAACGTTAGAACTCATCGGTGAGCCGCCTTCGTGAACATCTTTAATTGCTTCAAGAAGTTTTGAGGGCGGAGTTTTTTTAACTAAATAACCGCAAGCGCCTGCACACAATGCATCAAATACTTTGTCGCTGTCTTCATAAACCGTAAGCATAAGAACATTAAGCCCGGGTTTTTTCTCAATCGCTTTTTTTACTCCTTCGATTCCACTCATACCGGGAAGTCCGATATCCATCAGAACAACATCAACCGGTAGGCTATCAAGTTTATTTAGAAAAGCTTCGCAATTTGAATAAGCCCCAATACATGTATAACCAGGAGTCCCATTGATCAGCGCAGCAAGCCCTTCTCTTATAACGTTATTATCTTCAACTATTACAACATTAATCATGATTTTTTACTGGGGATTAGTATTTAAAAAATGATTTAATTTTTGTTAAGCCCGATCTTCTTCCCATAAATCTTAAAGATGTACCATGGTTTGGAGATGATTTCCACTTAACTCTTCCCCCGATAGATTCAGCACGCTGTTTTATATTTTTTATTCCATTACCTGTTTCAATATTATTTTCATTTAATCCTATTCCATCATCAGTTACAGAAACCTCAATAAAATCCTGTCTTGCATTAGCATCTAATTGAATGACACTGCATTTGCTGTGTTTGATTGCATTATTTATTGCCTCTTTAAGAATTAAATACAAATTCTGTTTAAAATCTATCGGAAGTTTTATGTCTTTTAACTTTTCAAGATTAGAAACACGGAATGAAATGCCAAGCGAACTAAGAGCATCGCTGTAAGAGTTTTTAAGACGCACAATCAGATCGTGAAGCGAATCACGCTGCGGATTAACAACCCAAACGATATCGCTCATATTATCAACAAGCTGACGGGAAAGTTCACTTATTATTTTAAGTTCTTTTTTAGACTCAGAATTTTTAGAATCGGTTTTAATGGCAGCAAGTTCACTTAGAATTGATATTTCAGTTAATCCTGAACCAACATTATCATGTAAATCTGCAGCAATTTTTGTTTTTAATTTTTCAATTGCCAGCAAGTTTTTTACTCTTAAAGTACTGACATAATAAATAAGTAATCCTACAATGCTTGCCGAGAGAGCAAAAAACCACCATCTGTTCCAAAAAGGAGGATAAATTATAATAGATATGCTGGCTTCTTCGGTGCTCCATACTCCATCACTGTTTGATCCCTTAACTCTAAAAGTATAGGAACCGGCAGGAAGATTTGTGTAATTTGCAACTCTTCTTTCCGCAACAGTTTGTTGCCATTCATCATCAAATCCTTCAAGTATAAAGTAGTAATTATTATCCCCAGGATCACTAAAATCCATTGAAGTAAATTCAAATGTTATAAAATTATTTTTATAATCAAGCAACAATTCAGATGGATTGCCTTTCAACTTTTCATTCAGAATTTTTATTGATGTTATAACAACAGGAGGCATATAAGGATTGTTTTTAATACTGTCGGGATAAAAATAGTTTAAGCCGTTTATACCGCCAAAGAATAATTCACCGCTTGAAGATTTTAAGTAGCTGCCGCCGCTGAATTCGCGAGATTGCACACCGTCGAGTATATCATATCTTCTGAATTTTTGAGTTTCATAATTTAAATTAAAAATTCCATTATCGGTGCTTAACCAGAGATTTTTATTATCATCTTCAAGTATCCCATAAACAGCACCGCTTGTTAATCCATCTTTTTGTGAAAATCTCTTAAACTTGCCTGTTGAAGGGTCAAATTTGTTTAATGCCCCGCCGTAAGTTCCTATCCACAAATATCCTTCTGAGTCTTCTGAAATTGACAAAATTTTATCGTCACTGATTGATTCGACATTAGAAGGATTATGACGAAAGCGTTCAAATGTACCAGTGCTTTTATTAAGTTTATTTAATCCACCTCCGAAAGTCCCAATCCACACAATTCCTTTGCTATCCTTAAACACTTTATAAATTCTGTTATCGCTAAGTGAACCGGGATTTGTTGTATCATTAGTATAGTATTTGAAGTTGAATTTTTCATAAAAAGGATTGCCGGAACTTTTTAAATAATTTAAGCCATTGCCAAATGTTCCAATCCAATATTCATCATTATCAATTACTACTGATTGTACCTGGTTTGCGCTTAATGTTCCACTGATAGAAGGATCGCTTAATAATCTTCTTACTTTTAAACTGTTCTTCTCTATTAAATTTAATCCTTCATTGTAAGTGCCAACCCAAAGATTACCAAAATTATCTTCAATAATAGCTCTAATATGATTACTGCTTATTGAATTATTGTCAGTCGGATCGTGCAACAGGTGAGTGAATAAGTTTTTTGTTCGATCAATTTTAGTTATTCCCCCACGATAGGTTCCTACCCAGAGTATTTTGTCTTTGTCTTCGTAAATAGACCAGACAACATTGTCAGATAGACTATTCGGATTATCGGCTTGATGTGAATACAAATTAAATTTTGCCCGGCAGAGCTGAATTATTGTAACTCCAGCACCTAAATGAGACCCCGCCCAGATAATTCCTGACTTATCAACGCTGAGAGAGAGAACATCATTATCGGCGAGTGAATTTTGATTTATTGGGCTATATTTAAAATTTAGAAATTTTCTTCTCACAGGATCATACTTGTCTAATCCACCTCCAAAAGTTCCAATCCAGATATTCCCAAGTTTATCTTCGCACAGAGCCATAACTGTGTTATTAGATAATGAGTTCTTTCCCGT
>JALHTS010000515.1 GCA_022865965.1 Ignavibacteriaceae bacterium | reverse complement strand
TCCATAAAATGCACGTTCGGTATTTCTTCTTTCATCGAGATGCTGCTTGCAAGCGATGTTGTAATTTCGCGCCGTTCAATTTCTTTTTGATATGCATCCTGTATATCACGCTGCCATACCATGCCAAGAATCTTAGGTGAATTTTCGTCTTCTATAACCGGCAGTCCCTCAAGATTGTAACGCTTCATTTTTTCAAGAACGGACTGGCAATTTTCGGTAACAACAGCAGCTTTAAAATTAATGTTTGCTATATCTGCTGCAATTAATAAATTTTTTAATGAGTCTCTTTCATAAAGATGATCTTTAATATTGTACATCGAAATTACACCCATCACAAAACCGTTGCTAACTACCGGAAACTCGGGTCCTCTGCCGCGGATAACTTTATTTACAACCTGGCTGAAATTATCCGATATATTTATGAAATCGTAATCGCGTGTAAAAACATTCTTAACGAATATTGATTCCATAATATTCAGTTCAGTTCCTTCTTTAATGCTGATGTTGCGCAGCAAAAGTTTAAGAGTGTAAATCGATTCACGCGAAAGTTTAGTTGATATGATTGTGCTAATTATCGAAGTTACCATCACCGGTAAAATGATACGGTAATCATTAGTCAACTCGAAAACGATAATGATTGCAGTAATAGGTGCGCGTGTTGTGCCTGCAACTAAACCACCCATTGCTACAAGTGCATAAGCTCCCGGTGTTGCAGTAATATAAGGGAATAATGTGTGAACGAGATAACCAAAAAAGAAACCAAGCATTGCACCCATGTAAAGCGACGGCGCAAATATTCCGCCCGAACCTCCTGAGCCGAGAGTTAACGATGTTGCAATAATCTTTAAGAAAATTAAACCGAATGCAAGATACCATATCATATCACCGTGCAGCGCATTGTTTATGGAATCATAACCAACACCCATAATTTGAGGGAACAGTAATGCCATCAAACCAATAGCTATTCCACCGACAGCAGGTTTTAAATATTCGGGAAATTTAAATTTATTGTCAAAAAAGTTTTCACTGAAATAAAGAATTTTAATAAATAGAAAAGAAACAACTCCGCTTAAAGCACCAAGAATAAAATAAAACCCTATTTCGTATGGTGATGCAAGTTGGTATTTAGGCACTATAAATGCCGCAAAATTTCCTTCGAATGTATGTGAAACAACCGTTGCCATTACAGATGCAATAACAATTGGTGAAAACTGTGCGACAGCAAAATCCATCAAAATAATTTCTACCGCAAAAAGTGCACCTGCTACCGGCGCATTAAATGCAGCGGCAATACCTGCGGCGGCTCCACATCCTACTAGTGTCTTTAACCTTTTTGAAGGTACCCGAAAAAACTGCCCTATAGTTGAACCAAGACTGGACCCTATTTGGATAATTGGACCTTCTCTTCCAACTGACCCGCCTGTACCGATTGTTATAGCTGAAGCAACAGCTTTAATTATAGCTACACGTGCACGAATCATTCCACCGCGCAATAAAATAGCCTGCATTACTTCTGGTACGCCGTGCCCTTTTGCTTCGGGAGCAAAGAAATAAATTAGAGGTCCAACAATCAAGCCGCCGATTACAGGCACAAGAATTATTAAGTACCATGGTGATGCGGTAATATTTTCAAGTACAGTTAAAGATCCTGGAAATGAAAGTTGAGAAAAAAACTTAATCATTGCTCTTATGCCGATAGCTGCAAAACCAGCGGATATACCTATTATGATTGCAACAATTATCATGAAGGTATGCTCTGTCATCTGCATTTTTTCGAACAGGGCTGCAGTTTGGCGGGAAAGAATATTAAATATTTTTATTGATTTGGTCTTAAACAATTAACAACTTATTTAAATGATTTTTTCTACCTGCTATTTTAATTATAAAAATTATTCATTAGAAATTACAGGTAAATGAAAATTATTTTCTATTACTTATTTAAGTTACTGAAAAATGAATTTTAACAGAAGAAAAATTTCAATTTGCCAACTGTTCGAAACTTGTGTTCATAAACGAGGGGAGGATAAAACAATAACTTAATTAAATCAGAGAGCTTCGGCTCCTTTTTTTATTTTTAGATTGAATGTAACTTTCCTTCGTCCTAACTTTACATTAGATATAATTACCATCTGTTAAATGAAGAATAAAATAGAACTTACCGCTGAAATTAAGTATCAATTATTAAGAGATATTTCTCACAAGATAAGAGGTACGCTCGATCTTGATCAAATTCTAAATCTTCTTCTCGATCTTCTTTCAAATGTAATTGATTATGACGCTGCAGGTATTTTTGTTTTAAGTGAAGATATCAATCATTCCGGATATCACTTCTCAAAACAAAAAATTGCAAGTATGTCGCAACGTGGCTTCGGAAATCTGCCGCCCGAATCTGATGCAATGTTAATGGAAGGAAAAGGGATTATTGGTCAGACAATTAAAACCGGTAAAAGCATATTACTTAATGATGTAAGAACAGATGAAAGATATATTCCCGGCAGAAAAGAAACTTTATCAGAATTAACTATTCCCATCACAAGAGATGGAAGAACCATTGGCGCTTTAAATGTTGAAAGCGATAAGCTTGCAGCATTTGAAAAAAACGATATTGAAATTTTAAGTTTCTTTGCTGAAGCTGCTGCAATTTCAATTGATAAAGCTTTGCTTCATTACCAGATTCTGGAAAAGAAAAAAATTGAGGAGCAATTACAAATTGCAAAAGATGTCCAGCAGGGTTTATTACCGTCTTCTCCGCCTCAGATTAATAATTATGAATTTGCTGATATCTGCATTCCTACTTTTGATATAGGCGGCGATTATTTTGACTACATCCCAATTGATGAAAACCGGATTGCAATAGTTATTGCAGATGTTTCCGGCGATGGTGTTCCTGCCGCACTGATAATGGCTGCCT
>JALHTS010000514.1 GCA_022865965.1 Ignavibacteriaceae bacterium | reverse complement strand
TTTGGGAAGGTTGACGGCTTGGTAAATAATGCTGCAGGAAATTTTATCAGCCCTACCGAAAGACTTTCCAATAAAGCTTTTGACATAATTATTAATATCGTGTTAAAAGGGACTTACAACTGCATTCTTGCATTTGGAAAACACTGGATTGAGAAAAAACAAAAAGCCACAGTACTAAACATTGTAACAACATATTCCTGGACAGGATCAGGATTTGTTGTTCCATCTGCAGCAGCTAAAGCTGGTGTACTTGCAATTACACGCTCACTTGCTGTTGAATGGGCAAAGTATGGTATTCGTTTTAATGCAATTGCACCGGGACTTTTCCCCACAAAAGGTGCATGGGAAAGATTGATGCCCGGAGATATGCAAAAGAAATTTGATCTAAAAAAGAAAGTTCCGCTTCAACGTGTTGGTGAACATCAGGAACTTGCAAACCTGGCAGCATATTTAATTTCGGATTTTTCTTCTTTTATAAATGGAGAAGTAGTTACAATCGACGGGGGCGAATGGCTTAATGGAGCCGGTCAGTTCAACATCCTGCAAGCTATTCCTAATGAGCAATGGGACGAAATTGAAAAAATTGTCAGGAATGTTAAGGGAAGTTAAACACTATTCATAAATATTACTTATCTGTGAATTAAAATTCTTATTATAATAATTATTTTATTTTTTTGAAATTAACTAAATGAAACCAACAAAAAACAAATCAGACTTTAAACATTATTATGATGTAGTAGTAAACTTTGATCAGGTTGATATGATGCATATTGTAAATAATGCTGTTTATTTTAATTATATCGAACAGGCAAGAATAAAGTACGCAAAAGACCTGGGCATACTTCCTCAAAAAGGAATCGGCTTAAATGGAACAACTTTTTATATGGTTCGAAATGAAATTAATTATCTTAAAGCAGCATTGTTCGAGGACCTGCTGCGAGTTTATACAAGAGTATCATACATAAAAAATTCCAGTTTCGGATTTGAACACATTATTGAAAATTTGGATACAGGAATTATTATTGCTGAAGGTATGGGTGTGCTTGTTCATGTTGATCCGGTAATAAAAAAATCTATTCCACTTCCGGCTAAATTTTATAAGAAGGTTCTAAAATTTGAGTCAAAAGTTGAAATACTCAAATCGATATAGCTACATCTACATTATAATTCTGTTTATTTAATAGTTAGTAAGAATATTTAAAAATCTTTTTCTATAAGTTACTATTCGATAAAATTATTTATTTATATTTAAGTCATTCAAAATAAAACGGGTGATTTATGCGAAGAATTATTTTCGATATTGAAACTTGTTCTTATCCGTTCAATTCACTTTCCGATAGTCAAAAAGAATATCTGCTTCGTTATGCAGAAAAGGAAACCGATCCGGATAAAAAGCAGCAGATGACCGATGAAGCAATCCGTTACACTTCTCTTTATCCTTTCACAGCAAAATGTGTTGCAATCGGACTTTATGATGTTAACAAAGAAAAATCTTTTGTTTACTATGAATCTGAACAAAAAGAAGAGTGGAGTTCTGAAGATCAGTCTGTTCAGTACAAAGCATTGCCCGAAAAAGAAATGCTGGAATCCTTCTGGCGTATAGCAAATGCTGCGGATCAGTTTATTACCTTCAATGGAAGAAATTTTGATATTCCTTTTTTAATGCTGCGCTCTGCAATGCTTAATGTCAAAGTAACAAAAAATTTAATGGGTTATCGTTATGGAGACATTCACATTGATCTTCTTGAACAATTTACTTTCTACGGAACTACACGAAAGTTTAATCTGGATTTTTACTGTAACGCTTTTGGTATTGAATCACCCAAAGCAAAAGATATTTCCGGAATGGAAGTAAAAAATCTTTATGAAGCAGGACGAATAAAAGATATTGCTGTTTATTGCTCGAAGGATATTTATGCGACTTATCAGTTGTATAAAATTTGGAATGAATATTTAAAGTGAGCCGAACCCATCCCTGCCTCCCGCAGGCAGGCTAAATCCCTCCCTTTCTTAAAGGGAGGGACTTTAATCTTCTCCCCTTTTTGAAAGGGGAGAAAAGAAGAGGGGTTTCTGAAAGGGGAGAATACAAGAGAGGTTCCGATATTCAAAACATTTCCACAGATATTTAACCCACATTCCTGTATATTTCCAAATAAAGTTTTCAAACTATTTCAATTAAAATGTGGTTAGATGAAAGAACCAGAAGTTACTTTTGAACTTGCGCAAGAGCACGGATTAATAAAAGAAGAATATGACCGAATTTTAAAAATTCTTGGGCGCACTCCTACTTTTACCGAGTTAGGAATTTTTTCTGTAATGTGGAGCGAGCACTGCAGTTATAAAAATTCAATCGCACAATTAAAAACTTTGCCACGTAGCGGCGGAAGATTATTAGTGGGTGCCGGTGAAGAAAATGCCGGACTTGTTGATATAGGCGACAATCTTGCAGTTGCATTTAAAATTGAGAGTCACAATCATCCTTCCGCGGTTGAGCCATATCAGGGTGCAGCTACAGGAGTTGGCGGAATAATGCGCGATATTTTTACTATGGGTGCCAGACCAATAGCTTCTTTGAATTCACTTCGCTTCGGTTCACTTAAAGATGCACGCACAAGATTTTTATTTGATGGTGTTGTTCGCGGAATTGGAGATTATGGAAATAGCTTTGGCGTTCCAACAGTAGCCGGTGAAGTTTACTTTGATGAATCTTACCAGGGAAATCCTCTTGTAAATGCAATGGCAGTTGGAATCGTAAAGAAAAACAAAGTTGCTAGCGCAACATCAAAAGGTGTCGGCAATCCAATTATGATTGTTGGCTCATCTACCGGAAGAGATGGAATTCACGGTGCGACATTTGCCTCGGAAGAAATTTCTGAAAAGTCTGAAGCAAAACGACCATCTGTGCAGGTTGGTGATCCGTTTACTGAAAAACTTTTACTGGAAGCTACTTTAGAAATTATAAAGAACGACTGGTTAATTGGAATTCAGGATATGGGTGCAGCGGGAATTTCCTGCTCAACAAGTGAGATGAGTGCAAAGGGCGAAGCCGGAATGAAGATTAATCTTGACAAAGTTCCTTTGCGAGAAGATGGAATGACGGCTTATGAAATAATGTTGAGTGAATCCCAGGAAAGAATGTTGTGCTGTGTTAAAAAAGGTTATGAAGATCGTGTAAAAAAAGTTTTTGAAAAATGGGATTTGCATTGTGAAATTATAGGCGAAGTAACTAACGATGGAATGTTACATATCGATTATCAAGGCGAACGCAAAGCAACATTACCTCCATTTGATTTAGTTCTTGGCGGCGGTGCTCCTGTTTATATTCGCGATCAAAAAGAACCTGAGTATTTAAAACAAACAAGAAATTTTGATTTTAATTCTTTACCTGAACCAAAAGATCTCAAAGAAACATTCTTAAAAGTTTTTTCTTCACCAAATATTGTATCGAAGCAGTGGGTTTATAATCAATATGATTCGATGGTGAGAACAAACACTATTATTGGACCCGGTTGTGATGCTGCGGTTATTTTGATTAAAGGAACGAACCTGCCTACCGGACAGGCAGGCAAAGCTCTTGCAATGAAAACGGATTGCAACTCACGTTATGTTTAT
>JALHTS010000011.1 GCA_022865965.1 Ignavibacteriaceae bacterium | reverse complement strand
TTATGCTTCTTGGCAGGTTAGAAATTTTTACGATTCTTATTCTATTCTCACCTTCATTCTGGAAAAAGTAAATTAAATGTTTCTTCCGGTTTTTCTTCTCATTAAATTTCGTATGTATGAACTTTAAAGTAATTTTCAACATCTTAGGTTTTCTTCTTATTCTTACCGGAATATTAATGACATCCGGAATCCCCTTTTCAATTTATTATGGACACGATGATATTATTTCAATTCTCATTTCCGCTGGAATTACAATTTTAGTTGGAATTACATTATGGTTCTTGTCAAAAGATGCTGATCGACAACAACTCGGTAAACGTGAAGGCTATTTGATTGTTACATTAGGTTGGTTTTCAATGGCAGTTTTTGGTTCAATTCCGTTCATAATTTACGGAGCAATACCAAGCTATACCGATGCATTCTTTGAAACAATGTCCGGGTTTACAACAACAGGTGCAACAATTCTTAAAGATATTGAATCTCTTCCTGCCGGGTTGCTTTTCTGGCGAAGTCTTACTCAATGGTTGGGCGGAATGGGAATTATAGTTTTATCTCTTGCTATTCTTCCATTATTAGGAATTGGTGGAATGCAGTTGTTTTCTGCAGAAGTTCCTGGAATTACTAAAGATAAATTTCATCCGCGTGTTAAAGAAACAGCAAAGCGGTTGTGGGGTATATATGTTATTCTAACGGGAACTGAAGTAATATTATTGCTTTTGGGAGGACTTAATCTTTTTGATGCAATAACCCATTCCTTTACAACAATGGCTACCGGTGGATTCTCTACAAAGAATGCCAGCACAGCACATTTCGATTCTGTATTCGTTCAATATGTTTTTATCCTATTTATGTTTTTTGCCGGAATGAATTTTACACTGCACTACTTTGCTCTTCATCTAAAATTCGAACCATTTAAACGTAATACTGAATTTAAATTTTATGTATTATTTTTAATTGGTGCTACTTTATTAATTATGTTTATTCATCGTCCTCATCATACCTTTAGCTTAGAAGAATCTTTCCGGCAATCTCTCTTTCATGTTACTTCATTAGTAACTACAACCGGTTATGTTTCATCGGATTATGAAAATTGGGCACCATTCTCAAGAATGATTTTCTTTACTTTACTTTTTATAGGAGGCTGTGCCGGTTCAACAGGTGGCGGAATTAAATTTGCCAGACATTATTTGCTCTTAAGAAATGGATTGCTCGAACTAAAGCGTCTTCTTCATCCAAGAGCTGTAATTCCCGTAAGATTTAATGGAAAGGCTGTAAGTTCGGAAATCATCTCAAATGTTCAGGCTTTTTTTATTATTTATATACTTCTTTTTGTTTTTGGGTCAGTTTTAATTTCATTGCTTGGTTCAGACTTTTTCACAGCTGCCGGTGCAGTTGCAACTTGTATCGGAAACGTTGGACCGGGAATGGGTTTAGTCGGTCCTCTAGGAAATTTTACCGATCTCCCTGATATAAGTAAATGGATTTTAAGCTTCTTCATGCTTGTTGGAAGACTTGAATTATTTACTGTGCTTATTCTTTTCTCTCCTTCCTTTTGG
>JALHTS010000513.1 GCA_022865965.1 Ignavibacteriaceae bacterium | reverse complement strand
AATTCCATTTTAGTATCGGCAATAATAATTCCTTTACTTAGTGCATAGTCAGAGGCAGCTTTATAAATCTCAGTAGTTTTATTTTTCAATGTTTCAATAACATCTGTGCCGGCAATTTTCTTTGCTTCATCTTCGGAAATATTTTCGTCGTGTAACCCTATTTCAGCTTTAGTAGCAGGAGTAAAAAGTATTTCCGGAAATTTTTCCGATTCCTGCAACCCTTCCTGTAAATCGATTCCACAAATTTTTCCTGTTTTCTTATAATCAACCCAACCAGAACCTGAAATATATCCTCTTACAACACTTTCAATCGGCACTACTTCCGATTTTTTAACAAGCATACTTCTGCCTTCAAGAACTTCAATGTATTGTTTACAAATTTCCGGATATTCATTAACATTGGTTGAAACTAAATGATTTTCAATTATTCCCTCTGAAAATTTGAACCAGAACTCAGAAATTTTTGTAAGCACTTTTCCTTTAAAAGGAATTCCCTGCCCCATTATTACGTCAAATGCTGAAAGTCTGTCAGTTGAAACAATAAGGAAATATTCACCGAGATCATAAATATCCCGGACTTTACCTTGTTTGAAGAGTTTTAATTCAGGAAGGTCTGTTTGAAGTATTACTTTTTCATTCATAAAAATGCCTTATTTGTTTGTTTTCAAATATACTTAGAGTGATTACTGAATTCAATAAGAAGGTACTTAATAAATAAGGAAGGCAAAAAAAACCCGCCTCCTAAATGAATTTATTGTTTTATAAATAAATATTTTCTTTTAACTAAATCTCTTATGCCAATAAAATTTAATGGAACTTAAGTCATTGTTGATAGCTAGGATGTGAATGAGTTACAACACAAAGCAGAAATAATTTCAATGAAATAACTTCATTTCTTTTTTAGTTAGCTTTTCTTCGAGGGCATTACACAAACTCATTGGTTCATTTACCCTTTTTATACGCATAATTTATAATCTCGCAAATTCAATTAAGGGTTTGTAATCATTCTGATCTGCTTCTCTTAATGCTGCTAAATATTTTGCTCGTGCTTGACCTTCTTTTGCAAGATTAACACTTCCCCAGGTAAAGTAAGATTTTCCAAGACCTTTTGTAATTAATACATCTGCAATTAGGCGTGAGTGTCTTCCGTTACCATTAGCAAATGGATGAATAAGCACCATCCTATGACTTAATCTTACGGCAATTTCATCTTCCGAGAAAACTTTCTTTTCAATCCAATAAGTGCAATCATCAAGAAGATTTTTTAATTCTATTCCAATCATAAATTTATCAACTCCAATGTTCTTATCCGTCTTTCTGAATTCACCAGCCCACTTCCAAACATCATCGAACATTCTTTTATGTAAATCCTTTACAAACTCTTCCGTAAGAATTTTATTTACACTAAACTTTTTTGTTAAAAGCCATTCATTAGCTTTCTCAACACCAAGCTGTTCAAACTCATCAAGTTCACCACGTGTAGTTATTGTTGGAATTAGTAAATCTTCTTTTTCATCTTCATCGAGCGGAGTTTGCCCGTCAGTATAATCGAGATCTAATCCCATAAATATTTCGGCAATTCGTTTTTAATTTTTTCTGCTCTGTCTTTTATTGCTTTTATAAGTCTCTCTTCGGTGTTTTCCTGACCTTCAAGTTTCATTGTGTGTGATGTTCGCATCACAATCTCCTTAGCAACTTGATTTGCACGTTTATCAATTAACTTTTGCAGCGAACCATCTTTAGGAATAAATGCATAAACAAAATGGCAACTGAGTGCTTCAGCTACTTCCGTTAGTTTTTTAAGAGTAATGCCTTTGTCTTCTTCGCGTTGTTCAATTTCTTTAACCGAAACAGAAGTTTTTTTCAGCCGTTTAGCGAGCTGAACCAAGGACATATTCAATCCGGTTCGAATAGCGTTTATCCAACCCTTCGGCGAAATTTCCAAATCTTTCAATACAGCCAGTTTTTCGAACTTTCTATCTAATTGTTCAATCATTAGTTTTTTATTTAAGTCTCTCATTAGGTTATATCCTTAATTTTATATTACAAATCTAAGGTTATACCCTTATTATTCCAATTATTAAATTAGGTTATACCCTTATTTTAAAGCTGTCAATATTCCTTCAAATTTAGCATAATTAACTTTTATTCCATCATCTAGATCAATTTCTATTTGTTTGTCTGCCTAATCTTTCATCAGCTTGTCGTATTCTCTATATTTTATTTCACTGCTTCTAAAAATCCTCTAAATGCTGCAAGACTAATTTTTGTTGGTTTTTCATCTTCTTTATTCCAATATTAAATTAGATTATTTTCTACTGAATGTTTTAATTATAATTCTTATTTCTTTTTCATTCGAGCAACTTTCTTAAATGTGCCCCATATTTCATCATCACTCGTCTCACAGTTTCTTCATCTTTATTAAGCCAATTTGCCCCATCCTTCACAGATACTGTTTGTAAACGTCTTATCATATTATTAATCATTGATTTTGAAAATTCTGTTTTAGATTTATCTTCAGATGGAACAAAAGCTTTTTGTACACGTCTTGGGTCTTGTGGAATCAAATCTCTATAGAGTGAATATGTCAACCAAAAATCTCCGAAACTATATATAATTGGTGAGTATGCACCGGACTCATGAATTTTATTAAATTCAAATTCCCCTTGAAGAAAAGATGAGGTTAAATCTCTAAATTCATAATTAAAAAAGAATTCGTCAAGCAAATCTTGAGAACTCATGGAAAATTTCTTAATTGTATGGCAATTATCAGCTAAGGGGAATGATACCTGATTTAAAAAACTTGTAGGTAGCTTTTTCTCTCGAACATATTTAAAAATCAAAACTGCTAAATGTAAAATATTTTTCCCGTGAGATTTTACAATATTATCATACTCTCTTTTAAAACGTATCGATCCTTCTAACAGTAGTTCTTCGACTGGTTTCCAATGATTTAATGGTGATAGAAAATTTATCAGAAGTTGAGCATTTTCAAATAATACGCTTGAATCACTCTTTTCACTTTTTACTGATGATTTAATCAACATGTAAAATGCCATTGAAGCTTTATCCATAGCATCACGAATTAAAGGCAAGTAAAATGAATTATAATACTTTAGTAATTCTCTTTTATCATCATTTTTCCTTGAGTAGACAATTCCAGAAAAAGCAACCTCTTGGATATATAGAATAATTGAATAAATTCGATGAGAAGTCACAAATTCACTTTTAACATACTTACTAAATAGGTGCATTAAAAGAGATAATAATTTTGAGATCAGTAAAAAACTTTTACCTGTGAGCGCAGCATTACGCATACTATATATAAATTTCAATGTTGTTTCAATTTTTGCAATGCTAATATCCTGCGTTCTCAATTTCTCATCAAATCGATCAACTATTTCCAATAGTAATTTTTCAGTGAGCTTAATTGTTGAATTGGGTTGTAATGATTTTACTTGATCTAAAATAAACGATGAGAAATGATCGATAAGGGTGCCTGCTTCAGCAGTTTCTGTTTCAACTGCATAAATGTAAAACTGAACCAATTCATTTAGATGCTCTTTATTCTGCTCAAATTGAAATGATTTGGTTTGTATTATATTGAAACAATTGATTAATGAACGATTAAATGAGTCGTCATCTTTTAGTCGGACCTTTAATTTTTCAATTACATCAGGTATATCCTTTTTGTATGTGGGAATCGTAAAGATTCTAAATAAGTTTGTTTTAGGAATAATACCAGGATATGGATCATATAAGGGTATTCTTTGACCAATTTTAATATCTAAGATAATTTCCTTGATTCCATCATGATATTCTTTTAAAATATCATCAATTTTCTTAATATCGATTGAATTTATGATTCCTATTCTATCTGTGTGAATTGGTATATGTTCATCAAGCATAAACCCTAGATAATCAAAAAGAGTAAACTTTAGATTTAATTTCGATGAACCAAGTTCTTTTAAGAAGTTTTGAAAACTTTTCTCTGTTTCAATTTCTATGTCCCTAATTTCCCTAAAGTTTAATTTATTCCTTATTAATTGAAACATACCAACAGCTGTAACATTTTTAACCAGCCAATAAAAATATAGTATTGATACTAAGACAGAACTAAGTATGAGAATAAATATTAAGAAGAAATTTAAGTTGTGAATTGAATGTGAATTTATAAATGAAAAATAAGCTATAATTGATGAAAACGAAAACTGTAATCCAATAAACATCAAAGTATTTTTATGGGAAAGGATATGTTTTCTAACTAAGTTAGCTGGTAGAGCCTGCCGGGAGTAACTAAATTGTGCGAACGAGAAGAATAGAATAAATATAGTAATTATACCTACAAAATATTCTGCTGGTAATTCATATCTTATTTTTGCAGATAGAAAGCTTACTAAACTCAGAATGGGTTTGAAATTAAGCACTAATCCCCACTTAAAAATGAACCCTAAATTAAGAATAATAACTATTGTAATTGGGATTGCATAACCTAATATGATCCATTTATTAAAGATGAAAGTTAATATCCAGTTCGATCTTATGCTTTTTATTCTTTCTCTTATTTTCATTTACTAAACAAACAATCCTTCTTCATTTTTAATTATTTGTTACTCTATTCACCACCGCACCAACCAACTTTTCTGCTGTTGCTTCTTTTTTAGTTAGCTTTTCTTCGAGGGCATTACAAAAACTCCTTATCGAAGAACCGCAAACCGGCTTCTTCCAATAACCTATTGATTTGAATACGAGCTTTGGCTTCTTTGGAGTTCACAGAAAACTGATATTATTGAGAAAAATTCAATAACCACTTAATCGGCACCCCCTAGAAACGGAAGAGAAAAATGAAGGGAGTGAAATTTTCATACGAGGTCAGAAGTATTTTCAGCGAGTCAATTAAAATTAAGAAAATTAGTTCTTTTATTCTAACGAATTGTTGTAAGAAGTTTATCAATATATATACATAAAAAAACCCGCCTCGGTAAGCGGGTTTAATGTCCGGTTTGAATATGTGTTTATTTTTCCTCTATGTGTTTAATTCGTATAATTGGTTCCATAATTTATTTTAAGAGAAAAATCATATTCTGTTCAAGTATTATGATGTATAAATGAAAATAAATTTTGAGTCGAATTT
>JALHTS010000512.1 GCA_022865965.1 Ignavibacteriaceae bacterium | reverse complement strand
TCCAAAAATAATGAAAAATGCCTGACATTAAAAGTTGGATCTTTCACAAACAAACTCAATTAAAAATTATTGATATTATTTTATAATTTTATTGAGGCCGGATAAAAAATAGAAACTGAATTTAGAGTACAGTATCAAACAGCGATGAACAAGAATCTAGTCAAAAGCATTTCTATAATGTGTTATTTGGGGTTTGGTTTCTCTGTTCCATATAATAGCTATTACATCAAAGCGGCATTCAACTTCTTTTATTTCTTTTTCATAAAGATATGATTCGGCTATTTTTTTCAACTGCTTGATTTTACTTTTTGTGATTGCATATTCAGGTTCACCGAATTCCAGATTTTGTCTTGTTTTTACTTCAACAAAAACAAGATAACCATCGGATTTATCTTTAACAATTATATCAATCTCGCCATGCCCGAACCTGTAGTTCCTGGTCACCAATTCAAACCCGTTTTTTAAAAGGTAATCTGCGGCAATATCTTCGCCTTCCTGTCCGATTGTTTTTTTGTTGGATTCATTCATACTGTTTAACAATTATAAAAGTTATCAAATTATGCCTCACAGGTCGCTCCGATGGAGCTCCTTTTCATTTTATTTTTTTTAGTTACAAACGGGTCGTCCCTCCGGGACTTTCTTTATTTATCGATACTGTTCCAGTTTTATCAAAAAAGAAACTATACATATAGATTGATTCGTATTTTAGCTCCGTAGGAGCAAACTGTTTGTAAACCATTAAATGAAAAAACAATCTAGCTCCATAGGAGCGATCTGTTCAATCTGTATTATCGTCCAGATATTTTCCAATACAATCATGATCGTTCATTGAAACAATTTTTACATACTATGATCTTTTTTGTATTTACTCCGTAGGAGTAACCTATTTGTAATTACTAAATGTAAAAAATATTTTAGCTCCGTAGGAGCAAACTGTTAAGTTCAGTATATACACTATTATTCTATCCATTTAAATAAATATTTTTCATCATATTCAATTTCAAACTTCTTTAATAATTCGATGTATTCTTCCCTGAACGTCTTCTTTTTATGATGCTCTTCCTGATTTAAAATATATTTTATTACGGTATCTATCTGACTTCGGGAATATGAAAACGCTCCAAATTCTTCCTGCCAATTAAACTTGCCCTTTATTAGTTGGTTATCATTAATATGTTTTGATGAGCCTGCTTTAATATCTCTTACTAAATCCGAAATGCATAGTGTTGGTTTCATACCAATAAAAATATGCGAATGATCCGGTATACAAAAAACAGCAAGCATTTTTTGATCACGTTTCTGAACAATACCGGTGATGTATTTGTGTAATTCTTCACGTATTTGTTTTGGTATGAGGTTTTGTCTTCCAAGCACGGTAAAAACAATGTGAATATAAATTTGAGAATATGTGTTAGCCATAAATTGCCACCATAATTATTTACAGATCGCTCCGATGGAGCTTAATAAATTTTCATTATTTTTCCATCTACTACAAACGGGTCGTCCCTCCGGGACTAATTTTGATTTTTTCTCTCTCATAAAACTTTTTCAAAAAAGTTTTTCTATGCAACGGAGTTTCACCAAAATATTTTATTGCTTCAAAATGTTTCCTTGTAGGATATCCTTTATTCTTTTGCCAATTGTATTCGGGATAATATTCAGATAAACGATTCATAATTCTATCTCTGACAACCTTTGCAATAATTGATGCTGCGGCTATTGTAAAAGATTTTGAGTCGCCTTTTACAATCGGAATGACAGGAACATCATATTCAAATGATTTATTCCCATCAATAAGAATTAAATCAGGTTTAATTTTTAACCTTTGAATTGTCGTTTTCATTGCAAGAAGAGAAGCATTTAGGATATTAATCTGATCAATTTTACCATGAGAAATGCAGGCTACCGAACAAGCTATTGCATTTTCCATTATTTGGGGAAAGAGTTCTTCTCTTTTTTTATTGGACAATTTTTTAGAATCGTTAATCTCTTCTAAATAAAAATCATTCGGAAAAATTACTGCGGCAGCAACAACAGGACCCGCTAACGGACCACGACCAGCCTCATCACAACCGGCAAGATAGGTTATTCTGTCAGATAAATATTTTACATCAAATTCTTTCATTTGCCAAGATAGATTGCTATTAATCCAAACAGCATATTTAATTTAAGAAGCAAGCTCATTCTTTTCAGATTCTTTTTTGAATGATCTTCATAAATTGATTTTAAGAAATAAACCAAAAGTGGATTCACTAAAATCATTACAAAAATAAAATATTCGATTTTGTAAAACTGAATTAAAAATGGATATATTGTAAATAAGACGAGTATGGCGGTAATCATTAAAATAATTAGTTTCAATTTTTTAATTCCATACCTTGCAGAAAATGTAATAACACCAGCATTTAAATCTCCCTCAATATCTTCCATATCTTTTACAATTTCACGATTAAAGTTTATCAAAAACGCAAATATGGCAGGAATTACAGATGCTGCTACATTCTCGACAACAATCCCGCCAAAAATAAAGACCATTCCAGTTAAGAAGGCAATAATAGAATTACCAAATAGTATTACTTTTTTAAGAGTGATGGAATAAAGCAACAATAGAATAACTGTAAATAAAACAAATCCAAATGCAATCGGACTTATCCAGAATGAGATTAGCAACGCGATAAAATTCAAGATAGTATAAATTATTATAACTTTATTTTTATTTATTACTCCTGTTACTAAAGGTCTTTCGGGATGGGAAATCTTATCAATTTCAATATCATAATAATCATTGATAACATTACCGGCAGCAGTTACCAACGATGCAGCAACTGCGGCAAAAAAAACAGCAACAAATGGAAAGGAATTAAATGAAGCAATGAAAGCCGCGACGATGACACTGAGAAAAGTGATTAAGCAGTTTACTGGGCGGAATAATTTTATGTAATGAATCATAACTCAATTGATGAAAATAAAAAGCTGCTACAAAATAATTGAAGCAGCCTTTAAAGTAAAAGAATTATAACTCTACTTACCAAACTCATTTTTTTTATGAGCGCCATCACAAAACGGTTTGTTGGCTGATTGCCCACATCGGCAAAGGAAAACTTTTCCCTCTTTTACAGTTTCATTTCCTTCACCATCAACAAGAACACAAGTACCTTCTATCAGATACGGACCTCCTTTAAAATACTTGATTTTAGTTGATTCCTTTAGTTGCGAATTTGAATCCTGCATAGTAATGTCTCCTATATTTTATTTTACAAGTTGAAATTAAGAATAAAATTATAAGTTCAATTAAAAGACTTCCTAAAATTCATTGATTATTCCGAAATGAATTTTACCGTCACTGAAAGAATCACCTTCACCAAGCGCAAAACTTACTGCAAGAATGCCGAGTCCTGTTTCTAAACTGAGCCCTAAACCATATCCTAATTTAAATTCTTCAGATTTTAGAATAAGCTTCTCCGGCTCTTCATTACGCAGATAATATCCGGCATCAAAGAATACAAAAGCATATGAACGTTGCGTAAGTAATGAACGATATTCCAGATTTGACCAAAAAATTCTGGAGCCGAGAAATTGTTCTTCCCTGTAACCACGTAAGCTCATCGTTCCGCCAAGTCGAAATAAATCACTGTTTTCAAAATCTGAACCACGCAGTTCTTTACCATTTAATCCAAGAGCTAAAATCTGATGCGTGAAAATTTCATAATACATATTTAAGCTTACAGTTATCCGCTGAAGATTAATATCGGTTTTTAAAGTAGGAGTTATAAATTCGCCTGGTCCGTTTATTTTTTTTTGACTAAATGAATAAGCAGTATTAAATAGCAGTCCACCTGTTGGAGCAAAAGGATCATCACGTGTATCAATCCGGAAACTTATTCCACTTGTAAGAATAGAAGAATTATAAACAGTAAAAATCGGGATTTCTCTTTCCGTTGGAATGACAGATTCAGTAGCGATAAAAACAGCGGTGGAAATATCTTCTGTTGCAAGATATTCAATCCCTCCTTCAATTTTTCTTTGAACATAGGTCGTATCTTGTTTTCGCTGATGCAAAGAAAGATTAATATTAAATGGATAACCAAGCAGCCAGGGTTCGAGATATTTTAATTCAAGGTCTTGCGAATTGCGATCGAGCTGCTGCCAACGAAATGCTGCCGCTCTTCCTGTTCCGAAAAGATTTCGTAATGAAATGTTTACTAATCCTGTTAAGTAACCTTTTTCGTTATCGCTTCTTGGTGGAATGTAACCAATAACACCGTCGAAGTTGTTGGTTTGCCTTTCCTTTACTTCAATTAAAAGGATACCTTCATTCTGCGGATTAAGATAAAATTGCGGGAAGCTTACCGGTTCAAAAAATCTTAATCTGTTTAATCGTCGGGGCAATTCTTCTATCATTTTCTGCGAATATTTTTCACCGCGATTAATTCTTAACTCACGAATAATTACATAATCTTTTGTTGACGTATTCCCCCGTATTTCAACTTTATCGATTTTACTTTCTGTTCCTTTATCAATCTTAATATAAATATCACATAGATAATCATTATTCAAACTATCAGAATAAATATTTACAGATCTTATGATAACATTACTAAACGGAAAACCCGTATTCTCATACTCGGTTAAAATATTATTTATTTGAAATTCAATATCATCTTTACTGAAGATTTGTCCCTTCAGAAAATTTAATGATGAAATA
>JALHTS010000066.1 GCA_022865965.1 Ignavibacteriaceae bacterium | reverse complement strand
AATTAGTATTTAGGGTTTTTTTAAGACTTCTTTTTATTCCAACTAGTTATATATCTTTGCGCACCTTTTTTATAATTAAAACATCTTACGGCGAATAGATATGGCAAAAAAATCTTCGGTACAAAAAGAAAGAAAAATCGGCAAACAGCAACAGCCGCCGAAAAAACACCTGATCGATCCAAAACATAAAAATACTTTCTGGACGATAGTGATTCTTATTGTACTAACGGTCTTTTTCATTATTAATAACACGAGAGATGAACCTGAAGAAGGTCCATATCCGCCAAACTATGTTCCCAAAAATTCTCTGCAAGGTGAATAGATGACTAAAAAAGGAAATAAAATGAAGCACAACCTGATTATTATGTTTGTATTATATGTTACAGTTTCATTATTCGGCTACGATAAGAAAGAAGCTGAAAATAATATAATACCGAAAAAAGAAATTACTACCTCAGTTTTAAAAGAAGGAAAGAAAGCCGCAGATTTTACACTTAAAACTTTAGACGGTAAAAATGTAAAGCTATCCGATTATAAAGGCAAAGTAGTGATAATAGATTTCTGGGCAACATGGTGTCCTCCATGTAGAAAAGGTGTTCCGGATCTTGTTGATATCCAAAAGGAGTATAAAGACAATTTGGTTATAATAGGTATTTCACTTGATCAACAGAATACCCTAAAAGATCTTGCTCCGTTCATAAAGAATTACGGAATTAATTATCCTGTTGTTCTTGGCACACAGCAAGTTGTAACGGATTATGGAAATATTCGGTCAATACCAACTTCGTTTGTTATAGACCAATCAGGAAATATTGTAGATACTCATGTCGGACTCGTTCAAAAATCAACTTATACAAATAAGATAAATCAGTTACTTAAGAAATCATAAACTATTTTATGGGGGATGGGTCATTTCATCCCCTTAATTGAAATGGCTGATACTAAAACAAAAAGTAAAATACTTATAGTTGAAGACGATATTGAAAATCAGCGCTTCTTCAAATTAATTCTTTCGCGTAAATATGATGTTGATTTTTGTGATTCGGATAAGCCCTTTTATACAAAGCTGGCTTCTAAGGATTATGATCTTATAATAATGGACATTACTCTTAAAGAGGGCAAAAGCGGAATTGAGTTAACTAAGGAAATAAAAAGTTCAAAAGTGTTTTCTACAATACCGGTACTCTGTTTATCAGCGCATGTATTTGAACAGGATAAGAGAGCGGCATTAGAGGCTGGTGTAGATGTTTATCTTGAAAAACCCGCATCAAATAAAGTGCTTTTTGACACCATTGAAAAGCTTATCAATGAAACCAACACACAAAAATCTTAAAAAACATCCCTTAGAAATTTAGGCTCTTCTAAAGTAAGAATCAGTGAAATTCTGTGTGAGTCCGGCAGTCTTTCAATCTCAGATTCGCTAAATCTTGCAAAAGAATAATCAATGTTTAATTTTGGAAGTTTAACTCCTGCACCAACCGTAAATTGTTTTACATCGTTATAACCGGCACGAACCGAAAAAAGATTTTTGAAGTTGTATTCAAAACCTACGTGCATATCAAAGCTAACCGGACCAACATTAAAATTAGAAGCGTATCTTCTGTTTTCAAATCTTACATCAAAATCAAGAGCCGGCATAATATATCCGCCCAGAATTTCTACTACTTTAAATGCTGCACCGAGTTTTAAAGTGGGTGAGATAAGTTCATTTCTGCCCGTATTCCATGCAACTAACGTTGTTGTTACATCCTGAACATTTGCCCCAAGATATAAATTTTGTAAAGGTGTGTAATATGCACCCACATCAAACCCGATTCCTGTTGCACCATATTCTGCAATATCTCTTCTGATAATTTTTATATTGGCGCCCCAATAAAAATTTTCAGTTTGTCGTTTGGCAAAAGTTAAATAGAAAGCCCAATCCTGATTACTGAACTCGGTAATTTTACTGTAGTCTAAACGAAACTCATCATTAACATCAACAATACCATCGTTGTTCGTATCCATAAGTGCATTTCTTGTATCGGGAATACCGTCAACACCCAATCTCATTATACTTAAACCAAAGCTCATATCTGTACCATAAGGAATAGTTACCGCGCCGTAATCATAATTTACAAGATTACCAAATTGCTCTGAGTGCATAAGTATAATTTGAGGATAGTTGATATTGGCTAATCCGGCAGGATTATAATAACCGGCGGTAACATCGTTTGCCACGGCAACGAATGCTCCTCCCATGCCTAAAGCTCTTCCACCAACACCCAAAGCCATAAATTCACCTGCATATTTACCAATTACAGTTTGTGCATTAATTGAAAAAACCGAAAGAACAACAAGGGAAAATATTAAAACTATCTTTTTAGGCATTGAAGAAAGCTCCTGAGTTTAATTTTAGCTATAAACACGAGGCAAAATTGGAAGATTGAACTATAAAGTCAAGGCTAATTTTGCGAGATTTTCGGCATTTAAGAAAATTTTAGAAAAAGTAATGCTAAGTTTTATATCTCTTGAACATGAACTTACTCATTTGCTCGCAATGATTGTTCTGGAACTT
>JALHTS010000511.1 GCA_022865965.1 Ignavibacteriaceae bacterium | reverse complement strand
AAGAGAGTATAAAATAAAGGCTTTAGCCAAAAGAATTTATAAATATGTGGCTGAAGCCAAAAATATTTTTTATTAGTTATCCACGACCTGAAGGTCGTGGCAATTAAGAAGAAAGATGTTAATAAAGAATCACTTCATATTTACAAACTGCGTAGGGAATTCTAAATCAGCTTCTTTTACCATAGTAATTACAGTCTGGAGATCATCAATTTTAGGAGCTTGTACCCGTATCTGTTCATCCTGGATTTGAGCATTAATTTTCAGCTTGGAATCTTTAATCATTCTGGTAATAAGCTTTGCATTTTCCTTTGAAATACCACTATGAAGATTAATTTTTTGTTTCAGCCTTCCATTTGCTGCAGCCTCAGGTTCATCAAACTTAAGAGCTTTAATGGAAATGCCTCTGCGTATGAATTTAGTTTGCAGAATATCAATACCAGCCTTTCGAGAATAATCATCCTTGGTGTTAAGTGAAATATATTTCTCCTTTTTATTTAGTTCCATTTCAGTTTTGGAATCTTTAAGGTCATAACGTTGATTGATCTCTTTAATAGCCTGATTAATAGCATTATCTGCTTCCTGCAGATCAATTTCTGAAACGATATCAAAGGAATGATTTTGAGCCATAAAATTTTCACGTAATAATTATTTATAAACTTTCTAGGAATAATGTAGTGTTGGACTAATGGAATATTAAATCACCATTAACAAATTTCAAATCCCAAACTCCATTACTCCAATATTCCAATAAAAAGAGTCGGGGTGGGGAGATTCGAACTCCCGACCTCTTCGTCCCGAACGAAGCGCGCTAACCGGGCTGCGCTACACCCCGAGAATTTAATTACAATTATTAAATAACATTTTTTACTTCACTTGCTAAAATGGACTTTTTTCCTTAAAAATCAATTCTTTGCATGTGTATTTAAGTAATAAGTATTAAAAAAGCTAAAAATTGTTGATTTTGAAACTTCAAAAATTTATTGTTCAAATATTTACTTTGATGTTTCAATGACTTAAGTTTGGACAGTTTATTTATTAACCTTTAAATCTATCCGGAGAGATGGGAAAGGAAATTAAAATTTATATTAACCAACTATAACGTAACCTCTGCGGATGAAAGTCCAAGGAGGCTTTTTTGTATATGAATATAAAATCTAAAATAATCGACAAAGAAGGGTTTAATAGAATTATAACCCGCATGTCTCACGAAATTCTTGAGCATAATAAAGGTTCTGAAAATCTTGTTCTTATTGGAATGAGAACCAGAGGTGAATTCCTTGCAAAAAGAATTCGGGAAAAAATTAAAGAAATTGACGGTGTTGAACTTCCTTTCGGTGTTCTGGATGTTACTCTTTACAGAGATGATTTCAGAACCAGAATGAAACAACCGCAGGTTTCTGTTTCAGATATGACGTTTGATATAAATGAAAAAGATATCATCTTAATCGATGATGTGCTTTATACCGGAAGAACAGCTCGATCAGCATTAAATGCTTTAATGGATCTGGGAAGACCAAGGTCTATTCAATTGAGTATTCTTATTGATAGAGGTCATCGTGAATTACCTATTCGCGCTGATTATGTCGGGAAAAACATTCCAACATCTTTAGATGAAGAAATAAAAGTTAAAATGGAAGAATTTGATGGAGAAGATGCTATCTATCTCATTGAAGCAGAAAAAAAATAATTTGAGAGAATAATTAAATGCCATTATCCAGCAGACATTTACTCGGGCTTTTGGGAGTTCCCAAAGAAGACATTCAACTAATTCTTGATACTTCAATTACTTTCAGAGAAGTTCTGGAAAGACCTATAAAAAAAGTTCCTACATTGCAGGGAAAAACAGTAGTAAATCTTTTTTATGAAAGTTCTACAAGAACAAGAATTTCTTTTGAGCTTGCCGAAAAAAGACTTTCTGCCGATTCAATTAACTTTGCAATTTCAACAAGCAGCGTTAGCAAGGGCGAAACGCTTAAAGACACTATAAAAAATATTGAAGCTATGAAAGTTGATATGGTTGTTGTTCGTCACGCTGCAGCAGGCACGCCGTTATTTCTTACAAAGGTTTGTGACTCAAACATTATAAATGCTGGCGATGGAATTCACGAGCATCCAACTCAAGCTTTACTTGATATGTATTCTATCAGAGAAAAACTTGGAAGACTTAACGGATTAAAAGTTTGTATTGTTGGAGATATTGCTCACAGCAGAGTGGCTTTATCAAACATTTATGGATTGAAAACCATGGGTGCTAAAGTTTCTCTTTGCGGACCTTCAACTATGATACCCAAATTTGTTGAAGAACTAGGTGTTGATGTTATCACTAACATTGATGAAGCAATTCAGGAAAATGATGTCCTGAATATTTTAAGAATTCAGTTAGAAAGAAAAGCTAGAGAATATTTCCCTTCAATAAGAGAGTATGCAAAATATTTTGGAATTACTAAGGAGCGTTTGGAAAAAAACGGAAAAGATATTCTTATACTTCATCCCGGACCTATAAATAGAGGGGTTGAGATAGCATCTGATGTTGCAGATGGACCTTATCAGATCATTCTTAATCAAGTAACAAATGGCGTTGCAGTAAGAATGGCAGTTTTATATTT
>JALHTS010000510.1 GCA_022865965.1 Ignavibacteriaceae bacterium | reverse complement strand
ATTGATTACAAACTTTCATGCACCGGAATCAACATTGTTAATGCTTGCCGGAGCTTTTGCTGAGACTGACTTTATGATGAAAGGTTATAAAAAAGCATTAAAAGAAAAATATCGCTTTCTCAGCTATGGCGATGCAATGCTCATTTTATAAAATGATATGAAAACCGTTGCAATAATTCCCGCCGGTGGTAAAGGTTTAAGAGCTGGCAATACCATAAAAGGTACTGCCACTCCTAAACAATATCTTAAGATTAATGGTAAAGAGTTAATCGTATACACACTTCAGACTTTTCAAAAGAATAAGCTGATTGATAAAATAATTGTTGCTGCCGAACCGGAATATTTGGATATGCTGTTAAAGCTTGGGAAAAAATACAGACTCAGCAAACTAAAACTTATTGTTGAGGGTGGCGCTACAAGACAGGACTCTGTTTACAATGCACTATTATCATCAGAAGCAGAACTAAATGATTTAATTGTTGTTCACGATGCTGCACGTGCATTACTTCCAAATGAAATTCTAACTAATGCAATAAATACTGCAAAGAAAAAAGGAAACGCACTGGTTTGTATTAAAGCAAAAGATACTTTGATAAAAGGAAACGAAATAGTTAAAGAATATCTAAATAGAGATGAAGTTTACTATGTTCAGACGCCGCAGATTTTCAAATACAAAGATCTTCTTAAAGCTATGAACAAAGCATATAAAGAAAATTTTATTGGAACGGATGAATCAGTTCTTGTAAAGCGAACAGGGAAAAGAGTTCATATTGTTGAAGGTTCTGTTTTTAATTTTAAAGTAACAACGAGGACAGATGTGGAGTTGTTTAGAAAGTTAACAAAATAAATTATTATCAAATCAAATCCGCGTTCTCACCGCTAATCAAGTCTTTATAATTTGTATAAAAAAATAATTTGACTCTCCGGAAAATTTTTATTACTGTTACAATGACCAATTAGAAGGGTAATCTAATGGCATTAAATCTGGCAATCCGCCGCGGCGGATTTTTACTCTTTCTCTATCTGTATTGCGAGGAAAGAGAGGTGATAATGCTTATCAAAATATTCTCCGGCCACTCAACTTCTGTTACGGATGAACTGTATGAAACTGAAAAAGTCTCAATACATTTTTATTGCTTACGAACTTTTTTTCCCAGTCGGATTTACTTAGCTCACAAAATTTTAATTGAAATAAAACTTAAGAAGGAATAGTTTAATGAAAAAGAACAATTTCAAAATCATCTTTATTTTTATACTTATCCTGTGTTTATCCTTTCCAAGCATAATAAGGGCACAGGTGATTATTGATACATTATACCTATTCCCAGACACGACTACTTTTATTGACGAGCAAAATGGATTAATTCTAGATTGGATGGCAAATTTTGCAGTAAAGTTTAATATTCCTGATGAAGCTGAAAGCATAATAATAAAGAAAGTTGGATTCTTAATATTTAATTTAGATTTTACATTTAATACTTACTTTCAAATAAGTATTGGAAATGATCCGGAAGAAACAATTTTGTATGAAAAAGATGTTAGTATTGATTCATCAACAATTACTTTCCCAGAATGGCAATTCTACACTGTAGATTCCACTATACAAATTGGAAATGATTCTACAAATAATTCCTTTTTTATTTCTGGATTAATATTTCTTAGAACAGCAACTACGCAAATGTATGACCCATTGCTTCTAAATCATTTTATTTATCATGCCTATAATGAATATTGGATTGAAGGCATACGTGAATATTTGCCAGT
>JALHTS010000509.1 GCA_022865965.1 Ignavibacteriaceae bacterium | reverse complement strand
TATCATTTCATTTCTCTCCCACTTTTTTAACCTGTAAGGACCACAAGTTACGGGATTAAAATTTATATCAGCAGTTGGGATTTCATCGTATTCATATTTTTCAAATATATGTTTGGGAATTATTGGTAAAATAACATTTGTCAGCTTTACATTTTTATTTGGTATAAAATTAATTTTCACTGTAAATGAATCAATAACCTCTATGGATTTGGACATATCAACGCTTAAATCTTCATTCAAATACAACTTTTCAAACGTTCCGTAAAATTTACTTTGAACCTGCGGATTGGAATAAAGATCGAATGAATATGCTACATCCTCAGCAGTAACTTTAATTCCGTCAGACCACTTAACATCATCTCTTAAAAAGAATTTTAATGATAATGAATCATCCGACCATTCCCACGAGTCAGCAAGCCAGGGTTCAACATCAAGATCACCTTTGATTTCATTCCAGTTTATGCGCAAGAGGCTAAGAAAAAGAATATCATCTATACTGCCCTCATCAACGCTGAATGCGTAAAGGGGATTAATTGTTTTTATATCGGCAGATATTCCGATTATTAATCTATCATTTGATATTGGTTCTTCCTTTTGGCAGGACACAAAAAGGAAGAAGAGGAAAAAGATACCCAGGGAAAAAAGTTTGATGTTTCTCATAGCAGTAAAATAATAAAGAATAATTGTGATTTTAATTTATTATTTTGCCCAACAATAACAAAAAAACTTTCTAAATGCTCAATGTAAATATTGAAAATATTTCTGTTAGTGTTCAGGGCTCGTTTAGGGATTTGTTATCCAATATCTCATTTTCAGTCCCGCAAAACTCTGTATATACAATTCTCGGGAAAAACGGAAGCGGGAAATCTACTCTTATCAAATCACTAACAAGTTTGCTGGACAACAGATTTTACCAAGTAAAAGGCAGCGTTGTATGGAAGAATGTAAATCTTCTCAATCTAAAATCAGAAGAACTTTTAAATATTCGTAAAAATGAAATCAGATATGTATTCCAGGATTCGATTAATAGTCTTGATCCATTAAAAAATGTAAAATATTATTTTGATAATATTGAATGTAAAAAGGAAAAATTAGAAGAACTTCCGGCTGAATTTCAGCTTCCCGATTATAACTCCCTGATTGTGATGCATCCTTATGAATTAAGTGGTGGGATGTTGCAAAGGTTAAATTTCGTTCTGGCTTTAGCGATATTTCCTCAGTTGATAATTCTTGATGAACCAACATCTGCAATTGATTCTGTTAATTCATTGTTATCACTGAAAGCCATTAAAAACTTTGTGAGTAAAGAAAATAATTCCGCCCTGATTGTAACACAGGATATTTTATTTGCACAAAAAATAAGCAATAAAATTGCTTTTTTAAGTGAGGGAACTTTGACTGATTTTATTGAAGTTGACGAGCTAATGAATTCTAATAATAGTCGTATCAATTCTTTTCTTAATGCATATAAAGAGTTAAGCAAATGAAGATTCTACTAAAGACAGAAAACCTACATTACGATGCGCCTTCAAATGAAGTATTTAGCAAAGGTAAGAATTTTAGGATATTGAATAATATTTCATTTGAATTATTTGAAAATGAAATACTTGGTATTGCCGGTGAATCAGGCAGCGGGAAAACAACCTTAGCAAAATTATTAGCCGGAATAATTTTTTCTAATAATGGAAAGTTAACTTTTAATTTTAACAATGACTGGTCTGGGATAAAAACAAAACCAGTACAAATTTTATTTCAGAACAGCAGTGAGATAATAAATCCAATCCGCAAAGTTGGAGAGTTGATTGAAGAAGCAATAAGAATAAAATTTGGTGAAAAAGTAAATTCTGATGAAATGACAATAAGTTCGCTGAGGTTAGTTGGATTAAATGAAGACTTTACTGAAAGAAGAGGGTTTGAACTAAGCGGCGGTGAACAGCAGAGAGTTGCACTTGCTAGAATAATTTCAGTTGAACCGGAAATATTGATTCTTGATGAACCTTTTTCGGCACAGGATGTCGAATCGCAATTAAACTTTTTAAAACTTATAAAGAAAATATCGGAAGAAAAGAAAATTACACTTATCATAGTTTCACACGATTTGAATTTATTAAAATTAATATGTAACCGTATAATGATCTTATCAAAAGGTGAGATTGCTGAGATTGATAAAACAGAAAAAATATTTTCTGCACCACATTCAGATTATACCAGGCAGCTTATAAAAGCTTCAACACTAGAGATAGATAATCTAAAAATAACTCCAAAATAATATGAGTTGTTTAGAAGGTGTTAGAAAACCAGGGTTATTTATAGAAAACAGAGATGCAATAAAATGCCTCTCTGCTTAATTCGAATCAACTGAAACAAAATTTATTTAAGCAGTAACATCTTCTTACTATCTGAATAACCATTTACCCGTAATGTGTAGATGTAAACTCCACTTGGCAGGTTAGAAGCATTAAATTCAACTGAATGATAACCAGCTTCTTCTGTTTCATTTGTTAATACTACAACCTCTTTGCCCAGAATATCAAACAATTTTATTTTAACTAATCCAGCTTCTTTTATTGAGTAGTGTATAGTTGTGCTTGGATTAAATGGATTGGGATAATTTTGAAAAACTTTGAAGGATGTTTCCAGGTCTGGCTGTTCTTCTTTTACTTCCACTGTTTTTTCATATTTAAGTAATGTACTATCTGCGCCAACTATATAACCTATGTTCCCATTATCAAAAAAGAATATACGGTATAAATGAGAGATAGTTCCGCTTTCAACTTTTGTCCAGTTTAATCCTTTATCGGTCGTATGCCAGATAAAACCATAATCTCCCACTACCCAACCTGTACTGTCATCCGTAAAAGCTATATCTCTTAGCCAAGTGCCCGGCAAATAATATGTCAACCAAGTTCTGCCCCCATCACTTGTTACCTTTATAACACCCTCAAAAAATGGCGGATTAGAACCTGCAATATAGCCATGCAGAGAATCTGTGAAGTAAATGGCGCTACCTACCGTGGTTAAAGTATCATTGAATTGCCACGTTTTACCGCTGTCAACGGTGTTAAGTATTACGCCGGCATCAAAAATATTGCTTAATCCAACTGCCCAGCCATATTTTTTATCAATGAAGAAAATATCCATTATTCCAAACCCATATGAAGGCTCTACCGTTTGAACTTTCCACGTTACACCTCCGTCTGTTGTTTTGTAAATACTATCTCCTCCGGCAAAGCCATCGAGCGAATCAAAGAAGGTTAAACACGTAATCACAGGCGCAGAATATCTATCCCAACTCTTTCCTCCATTCTTAGTACTTAAAATAAAATATTCATACTCAGGGTTTGGTAGTGTCTGTCCCTGTAACCATCCATGCAATGAGTCAGTGAATACAATACTACCAATGCCAGCGTTACAACTGTCAACTTGTGTTTCCCAGCTAATCCCTTTATTTGTAGTATGGAATATTGTACCAGGAAATAAGGTAATCCACCAACCATTCCTCTCATCAGCAAAGAATCCATGGTAAGTATTGGAATTACATGATGAATCAAAAATTGGGCTTACTTTAACCCAATCTTGAGCATAAAGTCTGTTCATTGCGCCCAAGCAGTAAATTAGCCCAACGCTGATAAGCATCCGTTTAATTAAAGCTATTTGAAAGAAATTTTTCATTTTCTTCCTCTTCATTTGAGAAAAATAAGTTTGCGAACCAGTCTGAAAGAGCCTGCTCGTAATTGATAAAAATAAATTTATAATAAAGAAGTTGTATGAAATATATTTGGATTTCATACAATAGAAGTGATATAGAAAAAGGCAGTGCTAACATTTTTCTCTCCGCATAACAGAGAGAGAGTAAAAATCCGCCACGGCGGAGTACCAGTTTAAGTGCCATTAAGTTCCCCTTCTAAATGGTTGAAATAATTTTACGGAAAATTTGTTATAGAGTCAAATTATTTTTTTATACAAATTATAAAGACTTGATTAGCGGTGAGAATGCAGATCTGATTTGATTATAATTTACTTTGTTAATTTTCTAAACAGCTCTACATCTTCACTCTTTGTTACTTTAAAATTAAAAACAGAGCCTTCAACAATATGGACTTTTCTGCCTATTCGGTTTACAAGAACTGACTCATCCGTTCCAATAAAATTTTCTTTATATGCTTTGCTCATAGCTCCAAGAAAATCTTTGTATTTAAAAATCTGCGGTGTTTGAACATAATAGACTTCCTCTCTGTTTAGATATTCCTTAACTATTTCGTTTCCTTTTATCAAAGTATCTTTTGCTTTAATACAAACCAGTGCATTTCCTTTTCTCTTTGCAGTGCTTATTGCGTTAGTCAAAATTTCATTTGGAAGTAATGCCCGAGCAGCATCGTGAACAACAATTAAATCATTTGGTTCCGCTTCTGATGATAACAGCGCATTGTAAACAGAATCCTGTCTTGTTGCCCCGCCTTCAACAATAAGTTTTAGTTTGCTGAGTCTGTATTTTTTCACAAGTTTTATCAGCATATCAAAATATTCCGGTTCGGCGGCAACAATTATTTTATCAATCAGCTTATTCTTTTGAAAAGTCTGAAGTGTGTATACGATTAACTCTTTACCATTAATCTTAAGATATTGCTTAGGAGTGGCAATACTTTTTATGGTATTGCCAGCTCTTAAACCTTTACCACCGGCGGGAATTATTGCAACGGTTTTCATATCATTTTATAAAATAAGCATTGCATCGCCATAGCTGAGAAAGCGATATTTTTCTTTTAATGCTTTTTTATAACCTTTCATCATAAAGTCAGTCTCAGCAAAAGCTCCGGCAAGCATTAACAATGTTGATTCCGGTGCATGAAAGTTTGTAATCAAT
>JALHTS010000508.1 GCA_022865965.1 Ignavibacteriaceae bacterium | reverse complement strand
GTCATATAATGGTCTTTTAAGTATTGGCAAACGCCCGACATTCTATATCGATGGCGAAGTAGTATCAGAAGTTTACATCTATGATTTTGATAAGCAGATATACGATGAAAAAATAACAATAGAGCTTGTTGAAAGATTACGAGGAGAGCAAAAATTTAATTCAACAGATGAGCTAATTGCTCAGATGAATAAAGATAAAGAAAACGGAATAAAAGTTTTAAAAAATCCAAATAATTAATCCCGGTTACTGTTTATCAAAAGCAGGCATTCTGGGTTTACATTGTACAATTAAATAAAAGGAAGTGTCAAAAATGACAAAAGAAGAAAAACTCGAAATAGTAAAAAAGTACGGAAGCGATGAAAAAGATTCCGGAAAATCGGAAGTGCAGATTGCACTAATTACAAAAAGAATTAATGATCTGACTTCACACTTCGATGCCCACAAAAAAGATCATCATTCAAGAAGAGGATTAATGATGATGGTTGGTAAAAGAAGAAGACTTCTCGATTATCTTGTGAAAAAAGATATCGGGCGATACAGAACTATTATTAAAGAATTGAACATCAGAAAGTAAAGGAAAAGAAATGATTGTTAAAAAAGAAGTTGAAATTGGCGGAAAATTATTATCAATAGAAACCGGACGATATGCCAGGCAGGCAAATGGCTCTGTTATGGTTCGCTACGGAGATACGATGGTTTTAGTAACCGCAGTTGCATCACGTGAAGCAAAAGAAGGCCTGGATTATTTCCCGCTTCAAATTGAGTATCGTGAAAAAACAGCAGCTGCCGGAAAATTTCCCGGCGGATATATAAAGCGTGAAGGAAGACCAACTGAAAAAGAAATATTAAGTGCAAGATTGTGCGATAGACCCATCAGACCGTTATTTCCTGAAGGATTTCGTAATGAAACTCAGGTTATTGCATTTGTTCTTTCGTACGATGGAGAAAACGATCCGGATGTATTAGCTGCTTGCGGAGCTTCTGCTGCGCTTGCAATATCGGATATCCCGTTCGATGGCCCGATAGCAGAGGTAAGAATTGGAAGAGTCAACGGACAGTTTGTCGTGAATCCCACTCACGAGCAAATCAAGCTTAGTGATGTAGAACTTATTGTTGCCGGTACTTCAGATTCCATTATGATGGTTGAAGGCGAATCAAAGGAAGTAAGCGAACAAGATTTACTTGATGCATTAAAGTTCGCTCAGGTTGAAATTAAAAAACTTGTTGATCTTCAGAATCAGTTAAGAGCAGAAGCTGGAAAAACAAAGTGGGAAGTTGCTGATAAAGAAGTAGATGCAAATCTAAAAAAAGATGTTTATGAGTTAGCTGAAGCAAAATTTAAAGAAATAGTTTTTTCAGTTCTAGCAAAAGAAGAAAGATCATCAAAAAACAAAGAACTTTCAGAATTTGTTCTCACATCTCTTGCAGAAAAATATCCTGAACAGGAAAAAGCTATAGGTGAAATACTTCACGACTTAGAAAAAGATCTAATGCGTGAAAGAATTCTTAATGAAGGAATTCGTCTTGATGGCAGAAACACTACACAAGTCAGACCAATTACAATTGAATTGGGAACTTTACCAAGAACGCATGGTTCTGCGTTGTTTACAAGGGGTGAAACTCAAAGTTTAACGACTGTTACACTCGGTACAAAAAACGATGAACAAACAGTCGACGGTTTGTTGGAAGAATACAGTAAAAAATTCTATCTTCAATACAACTTTCCACCTTTTAGTGTTGGCGAAGTTGGAAGAATGATGGGTGTAGGAAGAAGAGAG
>JALHTS010000065.1 GCA_022865965.1 Ignavibacteriaceae bacterium | reverse complement strand
TTTCCTTTAAGAAGAGGAACATTAACAAATTGTTCTCCTCCGCCAACGAATAAATAAACAACTCTTCCCTCTTTAACAATTTTACCAGCTTCAGGCTTTTGTAAAAAAACATGATCCTTAGCAAAATTTTCTACAAAGGAAGTATCAGCAATTATAGGTTCAAATCCGGCATCTTCTAAAATCTTTATAGCTTCTTGTTTGTGATTCCCAATAACCTTTGGCACAATCACTTCTTTGGAACTTACATACCATGGAAACAAGAGATTATCAAAAAGAAGTATTAATAAAATAAAAGCCGCGAAAAAAATCAGTATTTTTTTAACGTAAGGTTTTTCTAATAGTTTTTTCATTTAAAAATTTGTATTTCAAAAAAAAATAACAACTATCTTAAATTTGCTTGATGTAAAAATAGCCAAAATCGAATTTAATTAACAGATTCAAATTAAGACTGTTTTAATTTCCTCATATAAAGATTATAAAAAAACATCAAAATTGCTCCGGCAACTCCAATAAACCCGATTATCAAGAAAACTATTTCAGGTTGTCCTGCATTTGTTGCGAAAGTCTGGTAAATCCATCCGCCAAAAGTTCCGCCTACTAACCATGCAATTGCAATCGGCAAAAATGCAAATCCCTGAAACAATGCAGCTTGACCTTTGGGAGCAAGGTCTGCAAGATATTCATAGAATCTTGGAGCCTGAGTTTGTTCACCAATGGAAAATATAAAAATTGTTGCAATAACTAATCCAAGACCTACTGTAATTCCGGCAATGTATGAAAAGTATAATAAGAACCAGCTAATTGCAGCAAAAACAAATCCAATCATTATTGCTGTATCAGTTGGAATATTTTTTGTTAATCTGTTAATCGGAATTTGTAATAAGATGATTGTCCATGCTCCGACAGATAGAATTAGTTCAATGGGAGCATCGGGTGAAACATAATCAGAGATATAAAATGGAATCACTATAAAAAATTCCCAGAAGACAATCCAATAAAGAGCAAATAGTAAAAGGAAAATCATAAACTTAATATTCTTCACAACAGTCCATAAATTTTTTGTAACCTGAAGTAAAGAATCTCTTTCCTCACTCAATTTTGCAGGCGGCTCTTTGAAAAATATTAATGTAGTTACAAACATTAAGGCACAGCTAAATGCAGATACAAGATAGACAAATTCTATTCCGATTGAATCACGAACCAGATAAGCAAGCAATGGACCAATGGCAGCACCCATATTTACTAACCAGTAATAAATTGCATAGCCGAGGGATTTAGTTTCTGAATTTGACGTAAGTGCAACTGTTCCTAAAACACTTGGTTTTATAAATGATCCACCGATTGCTGTAAAAATTAGAATGATTGAAAGGATCAAAAATAAATTAGTATCTGAATACCAACCAGCGAAAGCGGACATTCCAGTGGAACCAATTAAAAAATATCCTATTGCGAGTACAAAGAAAGCAAATGAAAAAGCTTTTCTGAAACCAAATTTATCTGCGAGTGCACCTGCAAATATTGGAAGGAAATAAATCAATCCACCGAAGATCGAAGATAATTGTCCTGCTTCTACTTCACTGAATTTTAAATGATCACGAAGAAAAACACTAAGAATTGTTGCCTGTCCGTAATAAGCTAATCTCTCGAAAAGTTCCATTCCGTTTGCAACCCAGAATGAAGGATGAAACCCTTTTTTCAACTTTCCAATTTCTGCAGAGATGTTCAATTTTTACCTCTAAAAAATAATGTGTCAAATATATCAAAGTGATTTTGAAGTAACAATCTTAAATATAGATTGTTATAAATCCGGCATAACGAAGTCAAAATAAACAAACAATTGAGTTATATTTCTAAAAGAAAAATATTTTAATGTTTTAATATCTATGTATAAAAATTATTTTTTCCTGAACAGACTTGTCATTGAGCTTAATCCCCTGCTTTCCGGGAAAAAGATTCGTGATATTTTTACTCAGGATAAAGACAAGTTAATTCTAGAAGCTGGCAATTCTGATTCCTCTATATTTCTTGAAATATGCGTTAATCCGGGAAATAATTATCTGACAATTAAAGAAAATTTTATTAGAGCAAAAAAAAACACTTTTAATTTTTTTAATAAAGCACTCTATTCAACCATAAAAGGAATATTTATTGCTAACGATGATAGAATAATCTCCATCAGTACTTCATCGGGCAATTTATTCTTTACTATCCGTGGAAAATATACAAATGCTCACTTCATTGATCTTCAAAAAAATATTGAAAGTTTTGTAAAAGCTGAGGAAGAAAATATTGATGAGCTTATCACTGAACTTTTCTCCAAAACGTATATCATAACCCCCAATCAGTTAGATTTAGAATTAAACACAGAAGAAAATTATTTTGATTCTATTA
>JALHTS010000507.1 GCA_022865965.1 Ignavibacteriaceae bacterium | reverse complement strand
GGCTTACCGATGGATATTTAAATTTCATCGTTAAACGCCTTAATATGTAATTTGATTCTCATTTCATTAACATCATTTTTTTTACATCTGAAAATTTATCAGAGCTAAATTTTATAAAATAGATTCCTGAATTCACCGAATTACCGAAATCGTTTTTTCCATTCCAGTTTATTGTATAGTAACCAGGTGATTTTTCCTCATTCATTAGTGTCTTAATTTTTTGACCCAGAATATTAAATATTTCAAGTTTTACACTTAAATGACTTGGAAGCTGAAATTCAATATTCGTCTGGCTGTTAAATGGGTTAGGATAGTTTTGCGCTAATCCAAAATTCTTAGGAGACTCAATTTCTTGTTCATCTTCAACATCACTAACAAAATCATTAAGAGATTGAATATTGCTGTAGGATAAAGCATAATTGTAAATTCTAATATCGTCCAGAACGCCTTTAAAATTATATTGAATATCGCCGGGAAGCACTTGCCCGATCATTAAATCAATCGGAGTTGTCAAGATCAATCCGGAAAAAGAAGTAAATGCATCTAATTCACCATTAATATAAATTTCATAATCAAGTCCATCGTAAAGTACAGTAACATTGTAAAGATTATTTAGGACCAGCTCGGTTTCTGAATCGAGGTCCTTTATACCATCATTAGTTTTAACTGTCCATCTTATATGTTTATTAGAAATAGATACTTTCCATCGATTAACATAATTACCATGAGAAAGAGGATATTGTTCTCTATCGAAAAACTCTCCGACCTTTATCCAAAAATTAATAGTAACACTGTTCTGAAAATTTAAACTTGGACTACTCAAAACTCTGATATTATCATTTACTCCATCAAAGAAGTATGCGCTTGCCGTATTTCCCCAGCGATCAGTTGTTAATACAGCCCCCGAAACTGTCCCATTATTATTAAACCCACTTGCATCATTGGCATTCCCATTAAAAGGATAGAATGCAACAAGGTCTCCGGTCTGCTGAATTATTGTATCACGAACTGATACACCAATACTGTCAATCACTTGCCCTCCACGACTATCCTCTACTCTGCATGTTATATAGTAATTGCCTGCGGAGGTTGGTGCTGTCCAGGTAATGGTTGCTCCGGTACCTGATATGATACCAAAAATTGCTGACCAGTTATAGTCCAAGGTATCTCCGTCCGGGTCTGTAGCAGAACAGTTAATTTCGGAATCAGAAGAGAGATGAATTTTTCTTGGATCAGCAGTTATTCCAGTTATTATAGGATCATAATTTATATATTCTACTGCCTCAATACTTATAGAATCAGAGGATGTACCACCTTTACCATCGCTCACATTGCAAGCAATTGTAAATGTCCCAGGAGATGATGGTGCCAGCCAAGTAATAACTGATCCGGTTCCTGAAAAGCTTCCACCTGTTACTGACCATTGATACGTTAACGGATCGCTATCTTTATCAACTGCTGAACAATAAATTTTCGCAGAGTCATTGAAAACAACAACCTGCTTATCTGATACAAGC
>JALHTS010000506.1 GCA_022865965.1 Ignavibacteriaceae bacterium | reverse complement strand
TGATATTCAATGTCTAAAGGCTCTAATTATTCTTAATTAAGAATTGTTTTTTAATTAAGAATCATATTCATTGTATATCAATGTATTATAAACTTTTTCTGCGTTCAAAATCGGTTCAAAATAATCATGATTGGTACAAAATTAGTTCAAAATATTCCTTAGTTTTGGGGGAGTTCAGATGTTAGATTGGAAAAAACGGTCAAATTGACCACCTAATCGCAAACTAAATTGACCATCCAATCGCGGGGTATTTTGACCCCTTTCCGCGGAACAATAAGACCACACCTCCGCGGACAAAATTGACCACCTTCCGTTGTCATTTTTTCATGTCGTTTTATAGTTATGATTGATTAATGTTGATCCGTTCAATATTTTTTAATCATGCCTAATAACTTAATAAAAATGACAAAAATCAGAAGTATTCTTCGTCTGTACACCCAGGGTGTAAGCAAGAAAACCATCAGTGAAAAGGTCGGGGCAACGCGCAACACGGTAAAGAAGTATATCCGTCAATACATTGCGATGAACAGGCCACTGGAGGAATTGGATAAAATGAGCGACACAGAGTTAGAGCAACTGTTTTTAATCAAAGAGCAGAAAGAACCCAATAAACGGTTTGAGGAGCTTATTGCGATCTTCCCTGAAGTAGAGAAAGCGCTTAAACGCAAAGGAGTAACAAAGGAAGGAGTGTGGAGAAAGTATTATGAAACACATCCTGATGGTTATCGTGAGACCCAGTTCCGCAGTCACTATAATCAATGGTCAAAGCATGTGAACTCGGTCATGCACATTGAGCACAAGGCCGGAGATAAGATGTATGTGGATTATGCGGGACAACATCTGCAGATCGTCAATGACTCAACAGGAGAAATAAAGAATGTGGAGGTTTTTGCTGCCATCCTGGGTGCAAGTCAGCTAACCTACGTAGAAGCCTCCTACACACAACAGAAGGAGGATTTTATCACTTCATGCGAAAATGCGCTTCATTATTTTGGTGGAGCACCGCAGGCTATCGTGACGGATAATTTAAAGTCAGCAGTGATCAAAAGCAGCAAGTACGAGCCAACACTTAATGAAGCCTTCAGTGACTTTGTCCTGCATTACAACATGGCAGCTTTACCTGCTGGACCCTATAAACCCAAACACAAGGCATTAGTTGAAGGGGTGGTTAAAATCATTTATACGACCATTTATGCTATAGTTAATGCTCGGGTGTTTACTTCACTTGAAGAACTGAACATCGCAATAAGGGAGGCGCTGGAGGAACATAATAACCGGCCCATGAAAAACCGTCCCTATACGCGACGCCAGTTATTTGAAGAAGTTGAACGGCTGGAGCTTCAGTCATTACCGCTACGTCGTTATGACCTTAAACGAAAAAAGGTGGCAACGGTAATGAAAAACAACTATGTATGTCTGGCAGAAGATAAGAACTATTACAGTGTTCCCTATCTGTATATTGGGAAAAAAGTAAATATCTTTTACAGTCAGACAGAGGTAGAAGTTTTTTACCGGTATGAGCGTATTGCTTATCATATGCGCGACAGGACACCTTTTCGGTATATTACTGTGGATGAACATATGGCCTATAAAAACCGGTTTATGACTGACTGGACGCCGGAGAAGTTTATTGAAAGGGCTGCAAATGTGGGCGAAGACACACGCCAGTACATCATAAATATATTGGAAAAACGCCAGCACCCGGAACAGGCTTATCGTTCCTGCCAGGGAATACTGAGCTTTGCAACAAAGGTTGGTAATGAGCGCCTTGATAAAGCGTGCCACCGGGCATTGCTCTATCGTGACTACAGCTATATGACCATTAAAACAATCCTGGAGCGAAAGATGGATCAGATACCTGTGGAAAGTGAGGAGGGAGGAAAGATCATGCCTCTGCATGGCAATATCCGCGGAAAAACATATTACAAATAGTTCACTTAAGGATCACCTGTCATGACGGGTGATCCTTACCATATTGTTAAACCAAAAAATCAAACAAAATGAATGAAACAATCATGCAAAAAATGAGACAACTCAAGTTCTTTGGAATGGCCAATGCTTTTAAGCTGAGTATCGAAGATGGCCGCCTGACAAAGTTTACTGCCGATGAGATGGTAGCCTTCCTGATCGAGTCAGAATGGGATGATCGCAGTAACCGGCGTATCGAGAGGCAAATACGTAATGCACGCTTTCGTTATAATGCCAACATTGAGCAGCTTCACTTCGATATTGATCGCAATTTGGAGAAGAACCAGATACTTCGCTTTGCCGAATGCAAGTTCATCGATCATGGAGAAAACATCCTTATTACCGGCAGCACAGGAATCGGCAAGAGTTATCTTGCCTCGGCACTGGGCAATCAGGCATGCACGCTTGGTTACAAGGTATACTACTCAAATGCAACTAAACTCTTTGCCAAACTGAAGATGACAAAAGCTGATGGTTCTTACATCAGAGAAATATCACGCATAGAAAAGCAGGATCTGCTTATCCTTGATGACTTCGGTATCCAGCCACTCGATAATCAGAGTCGATCGGCATTAATGGAAATTATCGAAGACAGACACGGAAAACGATCCACCATTATTACATCACAATTACCTGTAAAAGAATGGTATGATGTAATTGGAGAAAAAACGCTTTCTGACGCTATTCTAGATCGGCTTGTTCATGATGCATACAGAATAGAACTTATAGGAGAGTCTCTAAGACGTAAACAAACTCCTAAAAATCAAAGGGATTATGAAAAGGTAGAAGAAAATAATTAGATTTGTTTTAACCAAAACGACCATAATAAAAATCACATCAGGAAGAGCTAAAAGGGGGTGGTCTATTTAATCCGCTATCCAGTGGTCACTTTAAACCGCGAATACATGGTCAATATACCCGCGTTTTCCAACAGATGTTCATATATAAATGTCTCTAATTATTCAGACTTTAATAAATTTATTAATCTGTGATAAAATATTTGGCAGTATTTAACTAAAAGACACGAGATGATTAGAAAATCCAGAGTTTGCTTATCCCATATTATTATTGTAGGATTCTTATTAATTCTTACAAGTAGTTGTAATAAGTTAAAGATATGTCAAGAATAGGCTGGTGGTATAATTGCTTACATTTTTGAGGAAAATGATCAAAGATATATTGAAGGAGAAACACATGGTTTAATTGCAGCACCATTTGACCAAAGTACAGGCGGTATTCCATGGGGGACTGGTTACCCGATTGAAATTGCTGCTGGAACTATGAAGATAGGGAGCGGAGAAGAAAATACATATACGATTGTTTCAGTTCTTAGGAATGGTAATTATGCCGCAAAGGTTTGTTACGATTTAGTTTTAGGCGATTTTG
>JALHTS010000064.1 GCA_022865965.1 Ignavibacteriaceae bacterium | reverse complement strand
CAAGTTAAATCAATCGCATCATTTATGGGAGTAGACCATACAACTATTGTCGAAGCAAGAGCAAATCCATTATTTAAATTACCGGGTGCCTTAGTATTATCTGCGGAAACTGTAGCAAAAGACTTTAATGGTAAAATTCCTTCTGAAGATAGAAAAAGTGAGGTCACTAGCTCAGGAATATTGGCGAACATAGTAATTGACGGGAGAGAGCATGACCTTTACGGTAATCTTCTAGTGGATGAAGAAGGAAATCTAATTGGTGATGAAGTTTGGGGAATTGCAGTTAATGCAGATACTGTGGCGGGAGCTGTTGAGACAACCATAAATATCTTTTCTGAAACTGCTGATGTTCTTGGATTAGATAATGAAGACTCAGATGTTATTGCAAGTGTTGGTGTAGTTGATCCGGATTTTATTATTGGTGACGATCCAAATGAGACCTGGACTTCATTTGCAGAAAAATTGATTCAGAATCCAGATATCACAATAACTCCTTCTAATATTAACAATACTGCCCCTTGGGGAACAATAGATAACCCTAAAGTTACTTTTATAAATGGAGAAGGAGAGCTTGTCAAAATCACTCAATTCGCTAGTAACGGAGGAGGTCCCGTATCCGGTTGTGGTATTTTAGTGATAAGTGGTGATGTTGAAATAACTGCAAATTTTGAATTTACAGGTTTAGTGATAGCATTTAAGCAAGCTGAGTTAACTCAGCAGAGAGACTCTACTCTTACTTTAGATTTAGCTGGTACTGGAACAATTATCGGCAGCATGATTATTGCCTCAGAGTATATTTATCTTGAAACACTTAATGCAAACTTTAGCATATTATATAGTACTGCAGCAATAAATTTGGTTAGTGGTTTACTTGGTAGCCAAAGATGGCAAATCATCAGTTGGTGGGAATAAAAGTTTTATTAAAATTTTATTTTACAAAGCCCTCGTTTGAGGGCTTTGTAATTTTAAAGCAAAACATTTTATTCCTCTTTAAAATTGTTCTAGTAAGTCTATCTACAAAGACTCATACCTAAACAGATTATTCATAATAAAATTTAATCTTAGCGATCTATTTTTCAACCAATTCTGAAAAGAAAAGACTCTTAAAATTTCCGTCATAATATCCCGCCAATGTGCTAGTTAGGGCATAGGAATTCATTGCGTGTAAAAATTACTTGATGCGGCCAATTATTTTTGATTTTAACGGATACTCTTTTAAAAAACACTCTTTTTAATCGTAATTCGTAGGATTTAAACTATAGACTTTTATTCGTCAGAAATCTTACCGTGGTATAGTAATTGGTTGCTTATGGCACACAATCACTATGAACAACCGGGGTAATAACAGATTTAATTTTTATTTAGCGAATTGAAGCTTCAGATGAAGTAAAGAGTTGATTACTGATAGCTTAAGAAATTTATGAGTTTATTAAGAATTTAAAATTTATATAAGGAAATAAATTATGGGAAAGAGTTCATTACTAATGGTATTAGGTATGTCGGTATTAGTTGCCTTCTGCATACTTAGGTTGAATGCTAATTCAACTGAAAATGTATCGACTACCTCAAATATGTTCCAACAGACTAAAGCCCGGTTAATCGCTAACTCCGGTGTTGAAATTTATCTGGAAAAACTAAAACACGACCCTACAATGATGGAAAGTGAATTTCCCGGCAACAGTCTTTTTGGCGGCACTTATGATATAGTTATTGAAGGTCCTGAAGATTGTGTACAAGTTACTTCTATAGCCTCATTTATGGGTACGACACATACCACTATTGTAGAAGCTGCTGTAGATAAACTTCCGGTTAATCATCCTCCCGGAGCTTTGTACTTATCTGCTGCCATTGCAGCAAATATTCAACCAGGTAGTTCGACAATCAAAGGAGGAATTACAATCGACGGAAGAAATCACACCATGGATGGTGATCTCATTCTCCCTGAAGAAAAATTGGTACCCGGAATTGCAGTTGATAATGAAGAGAATGTGCAAGCTATTATAGATATGTATAATGATATGACGGAAGCTTCAATTATTGGTCTAGGAGGCGATCCAAGTGTTCAAGCCGTTTCAGAATCTGTTGATTGGGCGGATTATGCACAATTATTAGCAGATAATGCGGACAATAAATTTACTCCTGAGACTATAAAAGATACTGGTCCTTTATGGGGAACAGAAGAAGAGCCAAAAGTTACTTTCATACAAGGAGATGAATTAAAGATTGACAGGTACATAACACAAGGTGATACAGTAAAAGGTTGTGGAATTTTGATTATAGATGGAGATTTGGAAATAACTTCTCTCTTTCAATTCAAAGGCTTGGTTATAGCTTATAAAGATACTGAGATAAATTTGGATCTCGTTGCAAGAGGAACAATCATTGGTGGAATGGTTGCTTGCGGAGAATCGGTCTATCTTAATGCAGCTACAGCAAATTTTAAAATTTTACACAGCTATGATGCTGTTGAACTCGTCCAGCAATTACTCGAGACGAAAAGATTTGAAATCCTAAGTTGGTGGGAATAATAAAATCTCATTTTTTTTAACAGAGCCCTCCCTCAAACGAGGGCTTTGTTATTTTAAAACAAAACATTTTATTCCTCTTTAAAGTAAGTCTTACTAAAAAAACTCATACTCTAAATAGATTATATCAGAATAAAATTTAATCTTAGCAATCTATTTTCCAACCAATTCTGAAAAGAAAAGACTCTTAAAATTTCCGTCATAATATCCCGCAATTTGCTAGTTAGGGCATAGGAAGTCATTGCGTGTACAAATTACTTAATGCAGACAATTATTTTTGATTTTAACAGTTACTCTTTATTAAAACACTCTTTTTAATAGTAATTCGTAGGATTTAACCTATCAACTTTTATTAGTCAGAAATCTTACCATGGTATAGTAATTGGTTTAATATATTAGTTTCAAAAATTTAAAGAGTATTTATTTATGGGCGGCATACAATCATTTTTAGCAATAGGCGCAATCGTCTTATTCTCATTGTCTTCAATGAAATTTAATTCATCTGTTTTAGAGAATATGACGGTTGAAATTGAAAACAAAGTTTATTTAACAGCATTTTCTTTAGCGGATAATCTAATTGAAGAAATTAAGCAAAAAGCGTTTGATGAAAATACACTTGACTTTCAGGCTATTCCACTAACTGATTTAACTGATCCAGGTTCTTTGATGACCGAAGGCGAGGTTCATCCTTACTTTGATGACATTGATGATTACAAT
>JALHTS010000505.1 GCA_022865965.1 Ignavibacteriaceae bacterium | reverse complement strand
AGAGAAATGATTTATAACTTTTGTGAAGAGCACAATATTAAACATGCTAAATGTGGAAAAGTTGTTGTTGCAACTTCAGAAAAAGAAATACAGGCGCTTAATCTTCTTGAAGAAAGAGGTAAGGCAAATGGGCTTACCGGTTTAAAACGATTAAAAAAAGACGAACTGAAAGAATACGAACCGCATGTTTCCGGGGTTGCGGGTTTGTTTGTTCCGAAAACAGGAATTGTTGATTACAAAGATGTTGTTGAAAAATACGCAGAACTTATTATTAAAAAGGGAGGCGTAATTAAAACCAATTCTTCAGTTGCTTCTGTTAAAAGAACAAACCGCGAGTTAGTGCTCACAACAAAAAATAAGGAGTACAAAGCTAAGCTTGTTGTTAATTGCGCCGGGTTGCAATCTGATAGAGTTGCCCGAATGTGCGGTGTAGATCCCAAACTAAAAATCATTCCTTTCCGTGGTGAGTATTATAAATTGAAAAAAGAAAAAGAATATCTGGTGAAAAATTTAATTTATCCCGTGCCTGATCCGCAATATCCTTTTCTCGGAGTTCATTTTACAAGGATGATCAAAGGCGGTGTTGAAGCTGGTCCAAATGCGGTGCTTGCATTCAAGCGTGAAGGGTATTCAAAAACCGATTTTTCTTTTCGTGATGTAATGGAAATGAAATTTTATCCGGGCTTTTGGAAAATGGCAATGAAACATTATAAGATGGGAATTGGTGAGTTCAGAAGATCATTTAGTAAAAAATTATTTGTTGAGTCACTACAAAAACTAATTCCCGAAGTTCAGTATGATGATGTTTATCCGGAAGGTTCCGGCGTTCGTGCACAGGCATTAGAGCATGACGGAAAGCTTGTCGATGATTTCAGAATAGTAGAGGCAAAGCAAATGATACATGTTCTTAATGCGCCGTCACCAGCAGCTACAGCTTCATTAAGTATTGGTGAAAAAATTGCAGAAATGATTCAGAAAAAATTTGTAGAAGAAATTATTTAAAAGATATGAAAGACTTAGTACAGACATTAATTGAAATTTCTCAATCAGAGGACATAAAAGTACTCAGGGCAAGTATTTCATCTGTAAAAGAAAAAATTCAGTTATCAAAAAAGAGTGAGATAACAACACTTCTTAACGGAAACAAAGAAAAAGTAAATGTTTCATTTGTAATTGGCGAACTTGAACAAATTCTTTCAACAAGAACAATTGAACGAACCAAATATTATATCAATCGGCTCATCAAAAGTTTTTCTGAAATCAAAACCGGAAATGTTAACGACCTTAATCTGAACAGATGGAAAGAGTATGATGATCTGATAACAGACAGCTTATGGATTCTTGACAAGCGTGATAAATCCGGTGCACATAATGCTGGATACTGGGGAAATTTTATTCCGCAAATCCCAAATCAGTTTTTAAGAAGATATACTAAAAAGAATGAATGGGTGCTCGATCCTTTTCTTGGCAGTGGAACCACATTGATTGAGTGTAAACGTCTTGGAAGAAACGGAATTGGTGTTGAGATTCAACCGGAAGTAGTAAAAATCTCAAAAGAAAATATTAACAAAGAAAAAAATCTACATAAAGTTAAAACCGAAATTATAACCGCTGACAGCACGTCACTTGATTTTTCTAAAGAGCTAAGTAAACGGAAGATAAAATCTGTTCAGTTTGTGATTATGCATCCGCCTTACTGGGATATAATTAAATTCAGCGATAAGAGAAATGATTTATCAAATGCGAAATCAGTTGAAAGTTTCTTAACTATGTTTAATAAGGTTGCCGACAATGCCTTATTGGCTTTAGATAAAGGAAGATATTTTGCCGTGGTAATAGGAGATAAATATTCTGCCGGGGAGTGGATTCCACTTGGGTTTTATTTAATGAATGACCTGATTAAAAAAGGATACAAACTAAAATCAACTATTGTAAAAAACTTTGACGAGACAAAGGGAAAGATGAATCAAAAGGAACTGTGGCGATACCGTGCACTTGTCGGAGGATTTTACATTTTTAAACATGAGTATATTTTTCTTTTTCAGAAGTAATCGACAAAATTTTAAAGATTTTTATATCCAAAATATTTCGTAACAACCCAAGACAATCCCCTTTGCGGAGGGGATAATTTTTAAATTAAACAGTTTATTTTAATGCTTGATTTAACCAAAACAGAGACAGAACTAAAAAAAAGATGGATTTATCCCTACAGATGGGGGCAGAAACAAAACGACAAATTTGATAATGCAACTAATTTTATTTATCACATTTTCTTGTTCGAAGATCTCTTAAAAGAAATCGACAGCAAATTCAAATCAGAAAATAATTATCAAAGCTATTTTAATTATACATTGAACCGATGGTATAACTTCTGGTCTGCACAATGTGTCGAACAGATTTTTTGTTCACTGCCTGGAGTAAAACCTGCTCTTGATGGAAAAGACAAGCTAATCGATTTT
>JALHTS010000504.1 GCA_022865965.1 Ignavibacteriaceae bacterium | reverse complement strand
GCAATTATAACGGGAAGAAGAAGATATCCCCAGTAAACCATTGTACCTAAAATAAAAACGAGAAACCCTGTTACTTCGGATGTACCGCCAAGTCTTCCGTCTTTGGTTGCAGAAAAATAAGCAGTTATTAAAAGCCCTGAGAAACCAAATAATACAGCAACGTAAACCAACTCAGAAGTAAGTGAAGCAGCTAGTGCTGTAATAAAGCCTAACATTCCGATTAAAGGAAATGTTCTTATACCTGCAAATATTTTCTGGTCCTTTGAACGAGAATGTTCACGCTCAAGTCCGATTAAAAGTCCGATGAATATTACTGTTCCCAAACCTTGAAGAATTGTTAACAAATTTCCTGATTCTAATAAAGGCTCGGGTACCATCTTTAAATGCTGAAATGCATCTAAACTATCAATTGCTGTTTCCATAATAAAATTTATTCTTTTGAATACTTAATAAAAAATATTTTGATAGAAGTCTACTAAAAACTCTAATTGAATCTGAATTTATAATTCGTAAATAAGCGCTACTTTACATAAACAGTTTTGATGTTCACGAACTCTTTTATACCAAATTGTGATAGTTCTCTTCCGTAACCGGATTCTTTAACACCGCCAAATGGTAATCGCGGATCTGATCTTACAAATGCATTCACAAAAGAACTACCGGCATTTAATTCTTCTTTTGCTATTCGTTCACCTCGTTTAACATTTTCGGTAAACACTGCAGAACCCAACCCAAAAACAGACTGGTTAGCTAATTTTATTGCTTCAGCTTCATCTTTGGCTTTTATTAAAGCAGCAACAGGACCGAACAACTCTTCATCAAACGCCGGCATTCCCGGAGTTACATTAGTAAGAACAGTAGGTGGATAAAAAGCATTCTTACCGGAAGGAATTTCTCCACCTAATAATAATTTTGCTCCCGCTTTTATTGATCTTAAAACCTGATCGTGAAGTTCATCTCTTAGATGAATACTTGCCTGCGGACCAATATCATTAGATTCATCGAGAGGATTTCCCATTTTTTTTGATATCATTTTATCAGTAAAAAGTTTTTCGAACTTATCAAATACTGATTCAACAATTATAAATCTCTTTGCAGCAATACAGCTTTGTCCCCCGTTTATTAATCTTGACGTTACACACGTATCGGCAGCAGCTTCAAGATCAGCATCTTCAAGAACAACGTATGGATCACTTCCACCTAATTCAAGCACGCATTTTTTAAGAACAGATCCTGCTGCAACTGCAACTGCTTTACCTGCCGGAACGCTGCCCGTAATGCTTACAGCTTGAATAATAGGATTTTCAATTACGCGCTTGACATTTTTAGATGAGAGGACAAGGGTTCTGAAAACATTTTCCGGAAATCCGGCTTTCTTAAAAATATCCTCAATTGAAAGAGCAGAGCCGGTTACATTTGAAGCATGTTTCAAAACACCGGTATTACCTGCCATTAAAGTAGGTGCTGCAAATCTTATAACCTGCCACAAAGGGAAATTCCACGGCATAATTGCGAGTATAACTCCAAGCGGCTGATAGCTGACAAAACTTTTTGATGCATCTGTTTGAACGATTTCATCCTGTAAAAATTTTTCTGCATTCTCGACATAGTAATCACAAACCCAGGCACACTTTTCAACTTCAGCACGGGATTGAACAATTGGCTTTCCCATTTCATTCGTCATCAATTCAGAGTATTCTTTAATATTACTTCTCAAAACCGCTCCGGCTTTTTTCATAAGAGCAGCTCGTTGCGATATAGGAACGCGTTTCCATTCATTAAATGACAGCTGTGAAGATTGAAGAATTGAATCTACTTCACTATTTGTCATTTCATCATAAGTTTTAATTAACGAATTATCATAAGGATTTATTGATTGAATCATAATACTCTCCTGATTATTAGCGGCAGATCATCCTCTTACACGTTTAATTACAACTAAGGTTTTATCATCTGAATACAGACCGTTCTTAGAATATTTAATAACTTCATCCAAAATTTTGTAAACGATTTCTTTTGGTGTTTTATCGTTATTCTTTCTGATAATTTTCGTTAATCTCTTTTCGCCAAATTGTTCATAATTTGAATTAGCAGATTCAGTTATACCATCAGAGAAAAGAACGAGAATATCTCCTAATTCAAAATTGATGCTTTCAATATTATATTTTGCATGTGGAACAGGACCAAGCACCGGACCTGTTGGTTCAAGATATTCAAGTTTATTAGATCTGCTTTTCAGAAATATGGGCGGATTATGTCCGGCATTTGCGTACAAGAATAATCCTTTTTCATCAGAAAATATTTCACCATAAAAAAGTGAAGTGAACTTATCATCTTCAAATATTTTATTTACAAGCTGATTCATTCTTTGCATTAAAGGTGTAATTTTTATTTCGAAGTTGCTTGCCATTCTTAAAGCTCCGGAAATGTACATTGCTTCGGCAGCAGCTGCCACGCCTTTACTGGCAGCATCACCTAATGCTACTGCCAGGATTTCTTTACTGTCACCAACTTCTAGGTAATCGAAAAAATCTCCTCCAACAATTTCTGCCGGAAAAGTCAATCCATAAATATCGTAGTTAAAAAAACTGTATTCATGTTCGGGAAGAATGCTTTTCTGAAGCTGCCTGGCTTTGTCGATATCTGCTTTAAGGTTATTGGCACTTGCGGAGTATCGTCTTTGTTTAATTTGAGAGGTTAAAGCCGTGGCTACTATGCTAAGCGTGATTCTCAATTCTTCGTTTATCGAATCACTATTTAATGCAAGTATATAGTCGAAATAGGGCTTGCCATCTACTTTACTTTTAAATCCAAGTCCGGAGGCAGAAAATTTAAAGATGCCTTTTTTTCGAAGGAGTTCGTTCGTTTCATTAGCTAGAATAGTTCTTTCTTTCGATATCAAATCGAAAGTAGGATAATCATTTATTTTTATAAGAAGTCCGGATGATAATTTTTGTAGTTTACCGCACTGATAAAGAAGTTTATAACCGCCAAGTTCGGAATGTAATTTCCAGACTCTTCCTCCATTTACGTTTTCAATACTTTTATCATCAACAATTTCTTTAAGAACAGTTTTTAATAATTCTTCATCTGAAGAAAACTTTTTTGAAGCTATTATTTCTATTGTCCTGTGAAGTTTTTTCTGATCCAATTTTTGCTTTCTTTACGTTTTTAATCTTACTTAATATAAAAATCTATCATATCCTGAATTGTCTGTTTACAAACAGGACAAAAATTATCTATCGAAATGGATTTCATCGAACAATTCTGTCTAGGTCTATAAACACCTTTGGCAACATATCCACCGCCTTCAAATGCACCGACTTTATCTTTATATTCTTTTATCGCCGGAGTGGGAATCGGAGTTTCTTTATTAACCATATTTTTCCACTTCGATTCAAAATCAACAAGCGTGGTTATATTTCGTTCAAGTGGTTCAACACTAAGATCATAAAAATCATTATACGCAACATCGGATGTATAATACTCATCAGCCAGAAATGCAAAACCATGACCAAATTCGTGAGTGAAAACATACTCCTCATGTATATTATTATTTACGCAAACTGAGTAATGGTTGTATATAGCTCCGCCGCCATATTTACCTGAATTCACTATGATAAAAATTTGATCGTAAGGAACATTTGATGCAACGTGACGTAATGTTTTATTGTCAGATGTCATCAAATATCTTTCGAGATCGAAAGTGTAGAAATTTGAATTAAGCAAAGTGTTCTTCCAGATATTGTCCGCAGGAATATCTGTACCTGATTCTTTTGAAGGTGCTAACACCGCCCAGATATTAAAATTATTTTTATTTTCTTTGAATGGGGAAGCATTAAAAAAATATCCTGCAAACTTTTGGCAATCTTCTTTAAATCTCTCCATTTCTTCCTGAGTATAACCTTCGGGAATGAAAGCAACATCAACTTTATTTGCCGGATCACCGTTATATAAAACCTGTATAGTTTCATATTTCATCGGTCGTTCTTTTTTGATGAAATAGTTTGACGAATCAATTTTATACTCAAATATTTTGACGAGATTATTTTGCCTGTCCCGTCCATAAAATTCAACAATAACATTATTCTTTGGAAAAGGAAAAACAACTGTTTCGCTGAACGATTTATAAGTTTCTTTTGCTTCATCAACGGTTTGCCATTCTGCAAATAATGTAGAATAGGTCCTGGAATAAATCGGGTTACCCGATGCTTCATCTACAACAACAAATTTATAGTTGCCAAAATTAAATTTATCAATAAGGTTTACCTTTGATCCGGCCCAAAATGGTTCTTCAATTAATTCATCGAAAGAATAAAAATCTTCTTCATGATTACCTGTATGGTAATAATCTAATCTTAATGTTTTGTTATAGAAGTAATCATCGAATTTGATTTGCGCAAAAGATGCGGTTGAAAACAAAATCAAAAATAAATACAACACGGATTTGAGGGATTTAAACGTATAAAAATCAGTAATAATCTGTTTAATCCGCACTATCTGCGTTCTATTCCTAAATTTATTTTTCATAATAATCCTATGATTTATTTGCGTAATGAATAACTCTCTGCGGGAAAGGAATTTCGATTCCTTCTTTATTGAATAGCTCATATACTTTTTCTCGTAATCTGCACTGCATTGTCCAGGCATTACGGTAATGATCAGTAAATGCGACAAGACGAAAATCGAGTGATGAATCACCAAAATTGATAAAGAAAACATCAGGTGGCTTTTGAGTAGAAAGATCTGGATCATCTTTTGCTGCCCGAAGTATAACTTCTTTAACTTTATTAATATCAGAACCGTAAGCCACTCCAACTTCAACAGTAACTCTTGTTAATGTAGTTGGATAAGTGATATTAACCAAGCTGGAATTAACAATTTCATTATTTGGAATTACAACAATATTGTTATCAAAATCCTGAAT
>JALHTS010000503.1 GCA_022865965.1 Ignavibacteriaceae bacterium | reverse complement strand
TGAAGATGCTTACAACAGTATAGTTGCGAATGTTAAAAAATTAAAACCGGAAGCAAAAATAAAAGGAGTCTTTGTCAGAAAGATGATTCCACCCGGTGAAGAAATTATTTTAGGATTAAAGAGAGATCCAACATTTGGTGCTGTAGTTATGTTCGGTCTTGGTGGAATTTTTGTTGAGATTTATAAAGATGTCAGTTTCAGAATTGCTCCGCTTGATAAGAAATCCGTTGATAAACTCATTACTGAAACGAAAGCAGCCGCTATTCTTTCCGGTGCAAGAGGTCGCGCTCCAAGAGATATAAATTCATTAAAAGAATGTATAATGCGGCTTTCCCAACTTGCTTTGGATTGCCCGCAGATTAAAGAACTTGACATCAATCCGCTGATAGTTCTTGAAGATGGAGAAGGCAGCTTTGTAGCGGATACTAAAATTATGCTTTAACAAAATTACTAAAACAGGAGAGCGATATGAGAATTTTAATTTATGATAATTATCAATCCCTTGGTAAATGGGTTGCACATTATGTCGCACGAAAAATTAATCAGGCAAAACCAACGGCAGATAAACCTTTTGTACTGGGACTTCCAACTGGTTCTTCGCCAATTGGTACTTATGCAGAAATAGTTGCACTTTACAATGAAGGTAAAGTCTCTTTTCAAAATGTAGTTACTTTTAATATGGATGAGTATGTTGAAATCTCGGAAAATCATCCGCAGAGTTACCATTATTTTATGTGGCATCATTTATTCAGTCACATAGATATTCCAAAAGAAAATGTAAACATATTAAATGGCAACGCTAAAGATCTTGAAAAAGAATGTAATCAATATGAAGAAAAAATAAAATCATACGGAGGTATCGATTTCTTCTTAGGTGGGATTGGAGAGGATGGGCACATTGCATTTAATGAACCCGCCTCATCTCTGTCATCGCGGACTCGTATAAAAACGTTAACATACGATACCAGATTGGCAAACGCGCGATTCTTTGATAATGAAGTTAACAAGGTACCTAAAACTGCGCTCACGGTTGGCGTTGGAACTGTTATGGACGCTCGTGAAGTTCTGATAATCGTAAGTGGGCACAATAAAGCCCGTGCTTTAAGAATGGCTGTTGAAGAAGGTGTAAATCATATGTGGACTGTTTCTATGCTTCAATTACATCCACACGGAATCATTGCCTGTGATGAAGAATCAACAATGGAATTAAAAGTTGGAACAGTAAAATACTTTAAGGATATTGAAAGCCATGTACTGAGCAATTTGCCGCTTGTATGATTTTTGTATTTTAAATTCTTTTGTTATTGATAGATTTAACTTCTTTAAATGTTCCTTATACTTAAAGGCTTGTTTGTATGAACTACAGAAAATTAACTAAAAAAGAAATTGAACTGCTTACAATTAACAGATGCTTTGCTGATGATTGGCAGAATATAAATGTTCCGGAAAAATTCTCTTCCGAACTTATTCGAAATGTTAATTTCAGAGGGGAAATTTTTATCGGTAATAATGTTCTTCTGCAAAATGTAAAAAATATTTCGAATTATCAGATTGAGGATAATGTCGTCCTTGAAAATATTTCGACAATATCTATTGAAGGAGAAACAACGTTTGGAAACGGATTAGAGATATCAGTATTGAACGAAGGCGGCGGGAGAGAATTGATGATTTATGATAAACTCTCTTCTCAAATTGCTTATATGCTTGTTACTTGCCGTCACGATCCGAAACTGATTGAGAAACTGAGAACGATTATTAAGGATTATACAAATTCCCGTAAATCCTCAATGGGTAAAATCGGTAGAGGTTCCTCTATAAAACACTGCGGAATGATAAAAAATGTTTGGATTGAAGAATCCGCAATAATAGAAGGAGTGGCAAGTTTAAATGAAGGCACAATCTTAAGCAGTCAAATCGATCAGGTTTTTATTGGTAACGGTGTCATCGCTAATAAATTCATTATTCAATCAGGTTCGATAATTTCTGATAGTGCAATAATAGATCATTGTTTCATTGGACAGGGAGTAAGAATTGGTAAACAATTTTCAGCCGAGAACTCAGCATTTTTCTCTAATTGTGAAGGCTTTCACGGAGAAGCTATAAGCATATTTGCCGGACCATATACCGTTACGCATCATAAATCTACACTTCTTATTGCTGCACTTTTTTCTTTTTACAATGCTGGCAGCGGCACGAATCAAAGTAACCACATGTATAAGCTTGGTCCTTTACATCAGGCAATTTTAGAGCGTGGTTCAAAAACCGGATCATTCACTTATATGCTGTGGCCGTCACGAGTTGGTGCTTACAGTGTTGTTATCGGAAAGCACTACTCAAATTTTGATGCAAGTGAGTTCCCATTTTCTTATATCAATGAGAAGGATGGAAAAAGTTTGTTAATTCCAGCTAAGAATTTATTTACGGTTGGTACACGGCGTGATAGTCAGAAATGGCCTACCAGAGATAGAAGAAAGGATCCGGTAAAATTTGATATTGTACAATTTGATCTATTTAATCCATATATGGTTGGTAAAATTCTTATCGGTTCCAATACTATGAAAGAACTTCTCGAAAAAGCCCCCAAGGATCAGGAGTACGTTTCTTATAAAGGATTACACATTAAAAGACTTTTGTTAAAAACTTGTATAAAGTATTATGAAATGGCTATTAAGATTTATATGGGACAAGAATTAATTAAAAGAATTGCCGACATAAAAACTGAAAATGATATTACCCGGATTCGTAAGATTCTACGTTATGATAATTCATTTTTTAGTGAAAAATGGATTGATGCCTCCGGAATGATTATCTCTAAGAAAGATTATGATTTATTAATTGAGGGAGTAAAATCCGGATCAATAAAATCAGTTGATTTGTTGGCTGAGGCGTTGCGAAGTATTTTAGTAAAATATTCTGATTCATCATGGGCTTGGTGTGCAAAACTGATTGAGGAGAGATATCAAACAAAAATTTCTGAAATAAATAAGGATCATTTAATTCAGATAATTAATGATTGGCAAGATAACAGCCTTAAGCTTAATAATATGATTTTAATGGATGCAGAGAAGGAATTTGATCAGACAAGCAAAATAGGCTTTGGAATTGACGGCGATGAAGAAATTCAGAATAAAGATTTTGAAAATGTCAGAGGAAAATTCGAGGAAAACAAATTTACAGTTGAGTTGAAGAAAGAATCTCTGGAGATTACAAACAAAGCTGATGAACTGCTTCAGTATTTCAGTAAAATGTAAAGTGTGAATTATTCAAAAATAAAAATTAGCTAAAAGAATTTATTATGAGTAATCAACTTAATTCACAAAGTGAGATTAAACATTATAATTTGACTGATGATATTGAATATCAATCAAATTCAATTGTGAGTAAACAAATTATTAAAAAGCCGAATGGAAATATTACATTATTTGCATTCGATAAAGATGAAGCTTTAACAGAACATACTTCACCATTTGAAGCTGTGGTTTATATGATTGATGGAG
>JALHTS010000502.1 GCA_022865965.1 Ignavibacteriaceae bacterium | reverse complement strand
TCTTGCATCAGGTGTAAAAATTGTTGGTGATGTAAAGATTGGAAAAGATTCAAGTGTTTGGTACAATTCCGTAATTCGCGGTGATGTGCATTATGTTAAAATTGGTGAGATGACCAATATCCAGGATTGCTCAATGTTGCACGTTACAAACGGAAAATTTTCATTAAATATCGGAAACAAAGTTACAATCGGACACTCAGTAAAACTTCACGGCTGTACTATTGAAGATTTATGCTTAATTGGAATTGGTGCAATTGTTCTGGATGGTGCAGAAATTAAGGAAAAATCTATGGTTGGCGCAGGCGCTGTTGTAAAACCCGGATTTATTGTTCCTACCGGTAAACTTGCTGCCGGAGTTCCGGCGAGAATTGTCCGAGATCTTACCGATGAAGAAATGTTGGAGTTTGAAATTTCAGCAGAGCGTTATAAAAAATATACTGAGATCACGGTTAACTCATTAAAATAATAATATTTAAAGTTAGTATTTTGATTAAAAATCTTTCTGTTACGTCAAATCATTCAATAGTAAAAAAAGCCGCTGTTCATAAGCTTGTTAAATTCATAAAGAATGACCTTAACTTTAAGATTGACTCACTGATAATAAATTTTATTAACTCCGATCAGATTCATAAGATCAATAAAAAATATTTAAGTCACGATTATTCAACAGATATTATTACATTCAATTATTCCGGAAGTAATTCTATACTTGATGGAGAAATTTTCATTTCCTATCAGGATGCTCAGAATAATGCTAAAAAATATGAAGTTTCGTTAAATGAAGAATTGAAAAGATTAGTTATTCATGGAATTCTTCACTTATTTGGTTATGATGATACAAAAGAATCTGCAAAAAAAAATATGAAAACTGTGGAAAATGAATTGACTAATAAATATAATTTTGCTTTATTGTAGTTGAATATTGATTTGTTTAGATAATATTGATAAAATCCAAAAAATTCTGTACTCTTTTAACTTTTAAAGTGGAGTTAAATCTTTTCTTATGAAAATTAGAAGTGTTATAGAAAATTATCTTCAGGAACTTTCTTCGGTTAGACGGTACTCAAAGCATACTATCAGAAATTATTCAAAAGATCTTTCTAGGTTTGTTAACTACTGTTCAGATCATTCAAAAGAAAATATTAATGATATTTCCGAAAAATTTGTAAAATCGTTCTTGATGAAATTAAATGATGAAGATTTAGATAAAGTATCAATCTCTAGAATTTTATCATCATTAAGAGGTTTATTCAAGTACGCATTTCAACAAGATATTTTAAGTAGTAATCCGGCAGCTTATATAAAAAACCCTAAGCTAAATCGTAAGCTTCCGGAAATTATATCAATAAAGACTATCCTCGAGGTATTTCAAAAAGCCGAGGAGGAAGAACAGGAGAAAGCTTATTTAATAAAAGCAATTTTTGAACTGCTATATGGTTGCTCGCTTCGTGTTTCGGAGTTGTGCAGCCTTAATAGAATAGACTTTGAAGATAAGGATCAAATCCTAAGAGTTCTTGGTAAAGGTAATAAAGTCAGAATAGTACCTGTTGGCAATAAATCGGTTGAAGTAATCAATGAGTATTTAAAAAATAATCCAACGGGAAAAATTTCTGACCCGCTTTTAAGAACTCCAACAGGAAACAGATTGTATTCCGAATTCGTCTATAGAGTTGTAAATAAATATCTTTCTAAAGTAACAGAACTCAAAAAGAAAAGTCCGCACATATTAAGACACAGTTCTGCAACTCATATGTTAGATAATGGAGCAGACCTAAGAGCAGTTAAAGAAATTCTCGGTCATGAAAATCTTTCAACAACACAAATTTATACTCACGTAAGTATTGAAAGATTAAAGACCACTTATAAAAAGTCACATCCAAAATCTTAAAGACGGAGGAAATTATGAATGTTTCAATAACAGCAAGAAAGTTTAAAGCACACTATTCACTGAAGCAATTTGTAAAAGATGAGCTTTCAGTTCTGAATAGATATAATGATGATATTCTCAGCGCAGATGTTAAGTTGAGTTTTCAGAATCCTACTAACAGTATTAAAATTGCAGATATAACTGTAAGTATTCCAGGACAAATTCTTAATGCAACCGATCATTCCGAGGATTTTAAAAAATCAATAACTGCCTCTGTTGAAAAACTTACTAAGCAACTTAAAACTATTAAATCAAAAAGAACTACTGCCAGAGTAAAATGATAAAAATTGATAATAAGTCAATTTGGAGAAAAGAATCTATAACAGTTGGTTTTCTCTATAACGAGGGGAATAACATCTGTAAGCTAAAACTCTTTTCTCAAAATCACGATTTCGAAAAAAAAATATTTGAACAGAATTTACACAGACCCGGTTTAGCCTTAGCCGGGTTTGTTGATTTGTTTTCTTATGCAAGAGTTCAGGTATTCGGAAATACTGAAATGCGTTATTTACAGCAACTGCCGGATGAGAAAGTTGAAGAATCTCTTGATAAGATATTTAAATTTGAAATGCCTTGTATAATTCTAACTAATAATAATAAGCCTTCTGATATTCTGTTAAAAAAAGCAGAAGAATATAAAATTCCATTGTTTGGCACTGAGTTTACAACAACCAAATTAGTTTATTTTTTGAGTGATTTTCTTGATGATCAGTTTGCTCCAAGATTAACCTTACATGGTTCTTTTGTTGATGTATATGGAGTGGGAATTCTTTTTGTGGGTGAATCTGGCATCGGAAAAAGTGAAGTAGCCTTAGATCTTGTTGAACGCGGACATAGGCTGGTTGCAGATGATGTAATTGTGCTAACAAAAAAAGGTGAAGGAATTTTAATGGGTGCCGGCACGGATATTGGTAAACATTTTATGGAAATTCGAGGACTTGGCGTATTAGATATTCAAAGTATGTTTGGAATAAGAGCAATACGTTATCAGAAAAGACTTGAGATCGTTGTCGAACTAGAACATTGGAATGATAATTCTCATTATACAAGAACAGGATTGGATGATAGTTCAATTAAAATTCTCGATGTTGATTTACCTTATGTAAAATTACCAATTCTTCCCGGTAAGAATATAACAGTTATTTCAGAGGTGATAAGTCTTAATTATTTATTAAAGCATTATGGTCACGATGCGGCTAAAATTTTTCAGGATAGACTTAACAGAAAAATACAAGAAAAAGGCAATAGTATTAACAGGGGAATAGACTATTTTGAACACGATTT
>JALHTS010000501.1 GCA_022865965.1 Ignavibacteriaceae bacterium | reverse complement strand
TGTCACCTTCGGGTAAAAGATACGGGAAGGCTCAATTAATACAGAGGGTTCCATTTCACAGAATCCGTGACATCCTGTAATGCGAAGGTGGATTTTATTAGTTAATCCGTTTGCAATCAGTTCGCGTTTAGTTATGCGGATCAAATCATTTGCGCCGCTTGCTTGTCCGCATGTACCAGCAGAAATTACTATCGTCGGGATACTGATATCACGATCTGCAATTACTTTACTTTTTAGTTCTTTTAATTCGTTAATGGATTTTAACTTCGGCATAAACATACTCCCAATATTAATTCATAAACTGCAGAATGTTTATTCTCCATATATACCTCCCGAGAGATCTAACATATGTCCTTTACAACCTCTTCGTGAACATATTTGTATTACACCACCGCCTTTAACAATCATAGGAACCATTGGAGAATCGCATTCAACACAATTTGTACCACCTATTAATTCAGTATGGCAGTGAGGACAGAAAAAGTGTGCTACTATATCCTTCGGAATTTCGTATTCGGACTCAATGTTAAAGCTTCCGTAAAGACTTGATAACCGTAACCAGCCGTGTTTCCTTTCGAATGAAATAGTAACACGTATTGAAGGATGATCATCAATTAAATGATCAGGCTCCATCAAACTATGATTACAACGAGCACAGCTAATCTCTATAGGAAATATTCTTTGATCAGTTTTGATTTCTACTTTATCTAATCCTTCAAGTGTTTTATCCAGGATTTGTTTTACTTTCGATGTGATAACTTTAGAGAAATAATGCCCGTCAGCGACTACAATCGGTCCTAATGCACAAGCACCAAGGCAAGCAACGGTTTCTAAAGTAAACTCTTTGTCTTTTGTGGTTTCGCCTGGCTTAACATTAAGGCGATGTTCAAACTCTTTTTCTATCGTTGGACCTCCTCTAACATGACAGGCTGTGCCGAGACAAACGGATACTAAATGTTTGCCGCGAGGTTTCAAGCTGAAAGATTTATAGAACGTTGCAACTCCGTAAATATCGACAAGAGATTTTCCTGTTTGTTCGGCAACACTTCTAAGTTCTTTTTCTGGAAGATAACCAAACCTTGCCTGGATGTTTTCAAGAATAGATATTATTCCGTCCTGGGGTTTAGTTGTTTTGCTTTCTGGAGACGTAATTGTTTGGTCTGTCATAACTTTGCTCGTGAGTGTTGTTTGAGAGTTCGCTTAGCACAAGAAGCATTCATTAAATATACCGTAAAAGTTATACCTTAATCTTGCAAAAAAATAAATAAATAAAAATAGGTGAGACATTAATAATTATTTTGCTTCCTTCATTTTATTTTACTATGAAGAGATAAAGATAAAAGCTGATGGATCAGAATTCTATGTGGAATTACATTATTTATCTTGTTTCGATACCCGGTTTTAAAATTATTCCCATATTTTTATGCCCATCTATTTTAACCGAGACCGCGCTATCGAAACGGAGATGTCTGGTAAACCCCAGCTTTTCAACAGTGGGTTGTGAGAGCAGCCAATCCCAATCGATAAATCCACCTTGAGTTTGAGAATTGACTGTAAAATATCCAACCCGGAATGAAGTTAGATTTTGAAAAAAGTGCGAACCCTGAGATGGAGTAACATTAAAATCTTTAAAACCAGATTCAACAATTACAGCTGCTCCAGCAATCTGATCCCAAGTAACCGGAATACCGAGCCATGGATCCAGCGAACCCCATCTGCCAACACCCAAAAGAACATAAGGTCTTTTCTCGCTTAATAATTTTGTGTTAAACTTACTAACTTCCAGTGCAACTCCTTTACTTTGTGCGCGGTCAAATGTTGTCATATCGACCACAACAGCATCATAAATATCATTGATTGCACCGTTACCTAACACCTGAGAACTTTTACAGATCAAATCTTTCCGAGCAATATCTCCGATTGTCAATTCCTCGACCTCCCGGCTAAGAACCATAGGACGCATTTGAAGCATTGCAAATTCTTTCGGAGTACCGGGTGGTGTATTCATATTCACAGCAAACTCTATCTCAATTGGCGTTCCCATACCCCACGTTCCCATTTCAAGGAGAAGATCGAGAATTTCAGGCAGAGGAAATACTTTGTGTTTAAGAATAGGTGCAAAAGTAACTACACGCGTTCCATCCCTTGAAATACCGTCATAAACACTTTCGTTTTCCGGTGAGTAGGTCGAACCAACATAATGTAAAGTGTTATCCTTTTCAGAATCATGAAGATCATATTTCTTTAAGCATACATCTTCAATAGTGGTAATTATGTTATCAAGTTCTGCATTCAGATCGAGTGCGTAAAAATCCTGTTGTGCATTACGGAGTGTTTCTTTTGTTGAAAAGAATTGCATTAGATGTTGTGGATATTTAGGACAGAAACGAACTGTGTTTCCGCCTTCCACAACTGTTTTACCTAAGCCAAGCGCAACCATAGCAATTCCGTCTGATGATTTCTGCGGAGGAACAGGATAAAAGTTATACGATTTTGCAACTCCTGCAAAATTAGGATAAAATTTTCCGTTGTGAGACGCACCAACAAGACGCTGAACAACTACTGCCATCTTTTCTTCTTCAAGCCTGTAATCAGTTGCTTTCATATAATCTTTTGCTTTGCGGTGAAATGTTGAAGCATAAACAGATTTTATCGATTGAAGAAGTTCATCCAGTCGTTTTTCAATATCCGGATTACTATTTGGAATCATGTAAGTTTCATATACACCGGCAAAAGGTTGAAACTGAGAGTCTTCCAGCAGACTTGAAGATCTAACAGCGAGAGGGCAGGCAGTAATTTCTAAAAATTCTCTTAATCTTTGCTTTATATCTTCAGGAAAATAACGTGCTCCTATAAATGTTTTTGTTATTTCAATATCATCAACATCCTCATAAGCAAAATTATCAAAACTGTTTTCTTCAATGAATCTTTCAAATACTTCGGTTCCTATAACTATTGCAGAAGGAACCGAGATATCAACTCCTTCAAACATATTTGAGATGTTGTAATTCATTATTATTAGTTGATTAATGAAACCCAAACCTCTTGCTTTACCTCCGAGGGAACCGTTGCCGACTCTTGCAAAACTGTTTTTGGGATCAAAAGAATCTTTATTAAAATCAGTTATTACTCCTCGATGCCTGTATTGTTTGTATTCAATTAGTGAAGTGATAAGCTGCTTCCTGAGATCGGCAACAGTGTTGAAGTCTTCTACTTTGTCCGGACGAAGTTTGTGAGCCAGCCAGAACTCAGTTCTTGCTTTAAGCCATTTTGAAAAGTGATTTCTCTGAGCATGATAAACCAGACTTTCATCGGGTACTCTTTTTAATTCAATTTCAAGCTCCTTTAAATTAGTTGCTCTTCCAACTTCCTTTCCGTCTTTAGTTTGAAAAACAAAATCACCGAAGCCAAAATTTTTTAACATAAACTCACTAAGCTCGTGCAGCAATCTTGGTGATTTCTTATGAATAAATGCCACACCAATTGCCTGAGCTTTTTCCCGGAAACGCGGATCGCTGCTTTGAAGCAGAATCGGTATATCTTCTATTTGTTTTCTTACATTTATTGCGAACTTAATTCCTGCTTCGGGATCTTTTACACCTTGATGCTTAAAGTTTATGTCTAAAATTATACCCAGCACATTGTCTTTATATTTTTCATAATAAGACCATGCTTCCTCATAGGTAGTGCAAAGGAGAATTTTTGGTCTTGCGCGCATTCTTAAAAATTTGTGAGTAAGATTTATTCCTTCTTTAAGCAATCGCTGAGACTGAATGAATATTTCTGTATAAATAAGTGGCAAATACGACGAATAGAATTTTACATTATCTTCAACAAGAATGATCGAATGGACACCCACGTCTTTCGTATCCTGCTCAACGTTCATTTTGTCTTCAATATATTTTATTATTCCAATTAAAAGATGATAGTCGCCATTCCATATAAATATTTTTTCAAAGATAGAAATGTCGTAATTTGTAGTAAGATCTTTTCTCTCTCGATTATCATAGGCAAGTAAAACAATCGGAACATTGATACCAGACTGCCTTACCATTTGTGCAAACTTAACAACATGCATATCCTCGATATGTAAAGTGGTAATTATGAGATCAAAAGAAAGACGGCCAGACAGTTTTTCAAGAGCATCGGCTCCCGTTGTTACGTGAGTTATTTCAGGGGACTGACTCAGGTTAAGATTCTGGTATTCTTCCCTAATCAGTTCGTACAACCTTCCGTCTTCTTCAAACAAATAATTGTCATAAATACTTGATACGAGCAGAATCTCCCGTATCTTATATTGCATTAGTCTCTGGAACCGTTTTACGCGAGCACCGAAAACGTTGTCTAGTTTATACTGCCTGAACTTGGTTACATAAGTTT
>JALHTS010000063.1 GCA_022865965.1 Ignavibacteriaceae bacterium | reverse complement strand
GTATATCCCAATTTTACTTCATTTATGGCTGAGCAATCATTAACAAACTAAAGGCATTCTTTTAAACTTAAACCTGAACTTGAACTTAAACAATTATCCTTGATCCGCCGCACTTGGTTGAGCATTTAACATTTATAATTGAACATTTTCTATTTAACTTCCACTTCGCTAATAGCCTGATTAGCCTGCCGTACTTCGGATAATGATGTAAAAAATCCAACTCTTACTTTATAAAAATACCCCGAAACATTTGGAACTGTTGTTTGAGTTACAAAAGCATTAAATCCTTGAGCGCGGTACATTGCCGCAACTTCTTCTGCGCGTGATTTATTTCTCCAGGTTGAAAGTTGTACGCAGTAATTCCTTCCATCTGTTAGAATTACATCGGTAACGTTCTTTTCATTATCGTAATTATAAAGTAATGCCTGTCCATAGATAATTGTTTTAGGAGTTTGCGTTTCAGGTTTCTTTTCTTCTTTTATTACAGGCTCTTTGGTCTTAGTTTGCTCGGTAATAATTGGAAAGATTTCTATTCTTCGATTTTGACTTCTGCCATCTTCAGTTTCATTGCTTACAATGGGATATTCAGATCCAAAGCCTGTGAACTTTAGATTTGTTGAATCTAAACCGGCATCAACAAAGGTATAGAATATAATTTTAGCCCACTGAAGCGAAAGGAATCTGTTAGCCATATAATCTCCCGCATTATCTGTATGACCAACAATAGCCCATTCTAAATAGTTTGATTCTTCAAGACGTTTAATAATAAATCCAATTTCGGATTTAGCGAATTCATTTAGTTCTGATTCATCGGTAAACAATTGATCAACATATAAAACTAATTTTTGTTTTGGATTACTATCGAAATCAGGAACCCACAGCACGCATCCAAATTCATTTACATAATTTCCTTCAGGTGTGTTGAGGCATTCATCCAGGTAATCAGGTACTCCGTCATTATCAGAATCGACAGCGCATCCAAATTCATCCACTTCAACTCCTTTTGGCGTGTAGGGGCATTTATCTCTGTCATCCGTCACTCTATCTCCATCAGTATCTATAATACAGCCTTTTTCATCTACAAGGTATCCTTCAGGAGTATCAGGACATTCATCAAGGTAATCAGCAGCTCCGTCACCATCCGAATCAAACGGACAACCAAATTCATCAACCTTCACACCAAGAGGAGTACTAGGGCACATATCCAATTTATCCGGAACACCGTCATCATCTGAGTCATCCACGCCGCCAATCAGCATACCAATTCCAACAGTGCTTGTAAAGAAAATATCATTAGCAGTTCCTCCTGAAACTTCGTTAGGTACTCTGTCAAGGTCATCAGAAGGGAAATAATGCAAGCCACCTGAAATTGTTAAAGCAATTTTCTTAGAGATTAAGAATCTCAACCCCAAATCACCGGTTAATGTAATATTATTTGAATAATAATTTATGATATTGTTATCAATCGTTGGAATATAAACCTGATCTGATTGGTCTTTTATTTCCGGTTCAAAATTTATGAAGTTAATTCCGGTACTAACATATGGTACAAAGAAATCGGTGAACGTATAATTAAATGAAACGCTT
>JALHTS010000500.1 GCA_022865965.1 Ignavibacteriaceae bacterium | reverse complement strand
TTCAGGCTTGTACAGAAATAATAAATGGAAAGCTACACACTCATTTTGTTGTAGATATGATTCAGGGCGGAGCCGGGACATCAACCAATATGAATGCAAATGAAGTAATTGCAAACCGCGCTCTTGAAATTCTCGGTTATGAAAAAGGTGAATACAAATATTGTCATCCGAATAATCACGTTAATCTTTCTCAATCGACAAATGATGTCTATCCGACTTCTGTTAAAATTGCGTTGATTCTTGCTAATGAAAAACTGATTGAAGTACTGAAGGAGTTGATTCAGTCTTTCCACAATAAAGGAAAAGAATTCTCTCAAATTATTAAGATGGGAAGAACACAATTGCAGGATGCTGTTCCGATGACACTCGGACAGGAGTTTGAAGCTTATGCAGTAACATTAGGTGAAGAAGTTCAGCGGCTTGAACAAAACGCAAAACTGTTCCTCGAAGTAAATATGGGTGCAACTGCTATAGGAACGGGGATAAATTCTCATCCGCAATACAGTGAAAAATGTGTTGCTCATTTAAAAGACGTTACTAAGATGGATATAGTTCTTGCAGAAAATCTAGTTGAAGCCACACAGGATACAGGTGCTTTTGTCATGTATTCATCAGCTGTAAAAAGACTTGCTGTTAAGATCTCCAAAATTTGTAATGATCTGCGTCTGCTTTCATCCGGACCGAGAACAGGAATAAATGAAATTAATCTTCCACCGATGCAGCCGGGTTCATCAATAATGCCGGGAAAAGTTAATCCTGTTATTCCGGAAGTTGTTAATCAGATTGCATTTAAAGTCATAGGTAATGATCTTGTTGTAACACTTGCGGCAGAAGGCGGACAGCTTCAGTTAAATGTTTTTGAACCAGTAATTGTCGAAAGTCTTTTTGAATCCATTGAAATGTTGAAGAACGGAATGATGACACTTAAGCAAAAATGTATTGACGGAATTACAGCAAATGAGGAACGATGCAGAGCACTTGTTGAGGGCAGTATCGGAATTGTAACTGCTCTTAATCCTGTACTCGGATATGAAACATCAACACGGCTTGCAAAGGAAGCACTTGAGACAAACCGCGGTGTTTATGAATTGGTGCTTGAGAAAAAATTATTGTCTAAATCTGAGCTTGATGAATTGTTGAAACCGGAGAATATGATTAAACCAAAATAAGAAAACACAATAGAACACGGATCACACGGATTGGACGGATTTTCACGGATTAAAATCACTTTAAATTCGTGTTCTATTTCTTTAATGATTATTTTTTTGAAAATTTATATGGTAATGATGAATGATGCAGGTTGATTTTTAACTTACCTGATACATCCTTTACGAAACCCAAAGTATATTCTATTTTAGCTTTTTCTCCTTTTAGATCGGTTAAAAAATAATTTCCCATTGCGATTGCTCTACTCTCCTCAAAAATAAATCCGGCATTTTCAAAATGAGTTTCAATCCAGGGATTTAATGCAAAACCTCCGTCTTCCGGATAGTCATGGTTCCCACCAATAAAATATGATTTAGCAGCTATTTTATCGAATCTAAATTGAATTACGGAAGCTAAGGTTGGTTTAAATAAAACCTCACCTTTGTCAAAGGCATACAAATTATCAAGAAAATCCTCAGTAGCTCTTTCACAAGCAACTCTGTCATTTTTTAGTGAGCCGATTTTCACCAATCCGTTTCCCCAAGCTTCTTGAATTTTTTCAATATCGTTTTTTGTTATCATAATATTTTCAAGTTATAATATTAAATATTTAGAGTTCCTTAATTTCTCCCTTAATATATTAAGATTAAATTTTAGTTTGAATAGCTTTCTTTCACCCAGTGTGCAATAAAATCAGAATGGAAATTTTCAATTTCAGGCGTAAATTTCTTGAGATTAGCTTAAGTTTCAGAAGTAAATATTTAAAAAGAATCCGGACAAAAAATGGAATCAGTATTTAATAATTTTTTCTATCCGAAATCAATTTGTATTGTGGGGGCTTCATCCAAACCTAAAAGTCTTGGTTATGAACTTACCAAATCCGTAAAGCAATATGGTTATTCAGGAAAACTTCTTTTAGTAAATCCAAAAGCAAATGAAATACTTGGTTATAAATGTTATCCGAATATTGAAGTTGTTGATGCCCAGATTGAATTAGCCATCGTAATGGTTCCAAAACAATTTGCAGAAGAGACCATCTCGCAATTAATTAAAAGAAATGTTAAAGCAATTATTTTAATTACGGCTGGATTTAAAGAAACAGGTGAAACAGGTGCTAAGGCTGAACATAAGATTATTGAACTGATAAAAAATTCCAATGCGAGAATGGTTGGACCAAATTGTATGGGAGTTATAAATACAATTCCATCTGTTAAGATGAACGCAACATTTGTTGCAGAAGAACCAAGAGAAGGAAAAATGGCTTTTTGTTCGCAAAGCGGTGCGATTGGTGCAGCTGTATTGAATTCCTTACGTGAAACTGATATTCGTTTTGGACAGTTTATCAGCGTTGGCAACAAAGCCGACGTAAATGAAAATGATTTGCTCGAGTATTGGCAAAGCTGTGATGATGTAGGAGTAATAACTTATTATCTCGAAAGTTTTGTTGACGGAGAGAAATTCATTAAATATTTTATTGATAATCGAATCGCAAAACCTGTTATTGTTCTTAAAGGCGGTAGAACATCAAGCGGAATAAAAGCTGCATCATCTCACACAGGCGCACTCGGAAGCAGCGATAAAGTTGTTGATGCTGTTCTTAATCAATTCGGAATAATTCGTGCTGATGATCTGAACGATATGTTTAACACTGCAAAAGGATTTGAAGAATTTCCAATGCCAACGGGAAATCGCGTTGCAGTTATAACAAACGCGGGTGGCCCTTCAATTTTAACAGTTGATACGCTTGAGAAAAACAATCTTTCACTTGCCGAACTTAGTAACCAGACAAAATCGAAACTTCGAGAAATTGTTCATCCGGAAGGTAGTGTTAATAATCCTGTTGATCTTCTGCCGGGAGGAACTGCAGAGCAATTCAAAACTGTAAATGAAATAATTGCTCAGGATGAAAATGTTGATACAGTAATTTCTGTTTTTGTTGAACCTATAATGGTAAAAGCTCTTCCTGTTATCGAGGGAATAAACGATATTAAAACCCGTAAACCAATCTTCCAGGTTGTTATGCCGCTTCCTGAATTTTGGGATGAATACAGAAGGGAATCAAAAACAAGAAAATCATTGTTCAGGAATCCCGAGGATCCCGCCGTTGTTATTGGAAATCTTCTAATGCATAAGAACAAAAATCAAAAAGCAGAAAGATTAAAACCTCAAAAACTTCAAAACAAAATTGATCTTTCACCTTATATTGGCAAATTTCTTCCGCAAAACGAAGTTGATAAACTTTGTACACGATATAATCTTCCTATAATAAAAAATCTGATTTTAAGTTTTGATGAAATTAATAAAGCAGAATTTGAATTTCCTGTTGTTTTAAAAGCAGTTGGAGAAAAAATCATTCATAAATCGGATTTGAAAGGTGTTGTTCTTAACATAAAAACAAAAGATGAACTTATAAAAACTGCCGAAGAAATGACGGCTAATTTTAAATCTAAAAATATTCAACTCGATTCATTCTTAATTCAGCCGTTTGTTACACCAAAATTTGAATTGCTTGTCGGTACTTTCCGTGATCATTTGTTCGGACCGATGATAATGGTTGGTTCTGGTGGAAAGTATGTTGAATATCTTGCTGATACAGTTATGCGTTCGTCTTATGTTTCTGAATATGATATTGATGAGATGATTAACTCAACAAAAATTGGAAGAATAATCCAGGGTGTGCGTGGAGAAAGTTCTGTTGATATGAATAAAATAAAGTCATCAATAAAATCCTTAGCTCAAATGATGCTGGATTATCCTGAAATAACTGAATGCGACTTAAATCCACTTCTGCTTTCTGATGATAACAGGATGTTCGCCGTGGATGTTAGGATTAAATGTTAGAGAAAAAAAACTAAGACAATAGAACACGGATGACACGGATGACACGGATTAAACGGATTAGCACGGATTTTTATTTTCAATTTAGTTTATAATTAATTAAAACTTAAAATTATTATCTATGAACCGTAAAAACTTTCTTAAAACAATTTCTACAGCAGCAATTGGAGCAGGAATTTTTAAATCAGTATCATTTGCTGATAACTCATCAAACATAACAAGAGGAATAATTAAACCTCCGCGATTAAAAACCGGAGATACTATTGGCTTGGTAACACCTGGAAGTTATATAAGTGAATCAGAATTAAAAGAATCAATTCTAAATCTCGAAACACTTGGATTCAAAGTTGTTTACTCAGAAAAAATTCTTCTTCAAAACGGATACTTTTCTGGAACAGATGAAGAGCGTGCTGAAGATCTTATGAATATGTTCAAACGAAATGATGTTCAGGGAATCGTATGTGCGCGCGGCGGCTACGGTTGTACACGAATTTTACCTTTACTCGACTATGATGCAATTAAAGATAATCCTAAGGTTCTTATTGGCTACAGTGATGTTACTGCACTTCATTTCGGAATATTTAAAAAGACGGGATTGATAACTTTTCACGGACCGGTTTCTACTTCAACCTTTAATGGGTTTTCTGTTAATAATTTCAAAAATGTATTGATGAATCCATCTGATGAAATTGTGTTTAAAAATTCCAATAACGCTGAGGATGAAAATCCCTATGGAGTTGTGTCTTTAGTTAAAGGGAAGCAACAAGGAAAACTTTTAGGTGGAAATTTATCAATAGCTGTTTCGCTGATTGGAACGGAGTATGATGTTGATTATTCGGATTCAATAATCTATCTGGAAGAAATTGGTGAAGAGCCATACCGCATTGACAGATTTCTGACACAACTTTTGCAAGCAGGTAAATTTGATGATGCAAATGGAATTGCAATGGGAATCTTCCGGAAATGTGAACCAAAAGAAAAAGAGCCTTCATTCTCTAAATCGTTTTCATTGATGGAAGTTCTACAGGACAGATTAGGCAATCTCAGAGTTCCTGTCGTTTACGGAATGTCATTCGGACATATAAAAGATAAGTTTACAATTCCATTTGGAATATTAGCTGAGTTGGATGCAGATAATCAAAATCTAACTTTATTAGAGAAGGCAGTTCTATAAAAAAATTAATAATCTGTTAGCTTATCAAGGTTGGCTTCTTCGCCTATTGCTATGAGCTTATTTCCCTCGTCAACAATTGTATCCCCTTTGGGATTATACATAAAAATTCCTTTTTCCTCATTCTGAATAGCAACAATAATTGTATTGAACTCACTACGTAATGGAAGCTCAGCCAAAGTTTTCTTATGCATCTTTGAACCTTTTTTAACCGTTATCTCTTCTATATGAATATCAACTTTCTTACTTCCATGCACAACATCAATAAAATCAAGTACACCGGGTCTTAGAACTATCTCAGCCATTCTGCTGCCTCCAAGCTCATATGGTTTTACAACACGATTAGCACCTGCTTTTATCAATTTCGATTCGGTGTCTTCATCAATTGCTCTGGCAACAATAAAAATGGAAGGATTAAGAACACGGGCAGAAAGTGTTGCAAAAACATTTTCCGGATCAGTTGAAAGGACAGCAACCAAACCTTTTGCTTTATTAACACCGACACGAACTAAAGTATCATCGCTGGCAGCGTCACCTTTATCATAGAGGTAACCAAAAGTATCAAGTTTAGAAAAACTGTTTGGATTATTTTCAATAACAACGAAGGGAACTTTAGCTTCTGAGAGCTTTTCGCATATATGCGATCCCATTCTGCCAAATCCGCATACAATGTAATGATTTTTTAAATTATCCATTTGCTTAATCATTCGGCGTCTCCTAATGAATTTACTTTCAATTACGTACTGAACTCCGGTTCCTCCAATGTATAATATTGTACCGAAGCTTACCATAATAAGTAAAACTGTAAATATTTGTCCGGTTTTGGAAAGAGGGTGAACTTCCTGAAAACCTGTTGTTGTTATTGTGATTATAGTCATATAAAGGGAATCAACTAAACCCCAACCTTCGATTAGCTCAAATCCGATAATCCCTGCTATAATAGTAAAAATAAGGAATAAAAATCCTGTAATAAGATGTTTGACAGTATCCGTTTGACTACTTAAAGAAATAAATTTCATATATTAAAATATAAAACATTTAAGTAATTTACTTCTATAAAAAGCACACTATTGTTTTCAGCACAATCAAATTTCGGGAGAGACCGATGAATATTTTTTTTAAGATAATTATAGTCTTCTCAATTATATTTTCCATTTCAGGTTGTCTTACCTTCAACACAATTTCTTATGAGGTTCAGCTTGATCCTTATGGCGATGGAAAAGTTTATGTATTAATAAATGATATCCGTTCCGATTCGTTTAATCAGAAAGAACTGGAAGGTGATAAGAAAAATTTGTTTGAATTTTTACTTAAAAGCAATGACTTCATTAAGCAAATGAAAGATGAAGGAAAATCCATCACTAAACGTGAGTTATTTGTTGAAGATGGTAAGTTGAATGGGAAAATTCAATATTCATTTGATGATATTATAAATGTTGAAGGAATTGTTTACGAATCGCCATATTACTTTTTAACGGTTGCTCCTTCGGACAGCATACTTTCCACAAACGGACAAGTGATGGTGTCGAAAGATTATAAAAGAATTGTGTGGGACAATTCCATTAAAGTTCTGAAGTTTAAAATGTTTGTTGCCGATACAGAGGCTGGAAGCCTGAAATCGATGGCAGAGTTTTATCAAGAGAAGAAATAAATGTTTGCCGAAGTTGTTTTTCCCTTACCATTCAGAAAAGCTTTTACTTACTCCGTACCGGATGACCTGAAAGATCAGGTAAAAGCGGGAGTAAGAGCAGTTGCTCCATTCGGAAAAAGAACACTTACAGGTTTCATTCTTAACATCACTTCTAAAACTTCCGTTAAAGAAGAAATAAAACCGATCAAAGACATTATAGATGATGTTCCGATATTCGATAAGAACACCTTTAAATTTTATGAATGGATTTCTGATTATTACATTTGTTCATTAGGGGAAGCATTAAAACTAGCTGTTCCTCACGGTTCTGAAGTCGAATCAAAAAAGAAAATTCATATTGATAAAGAATTTGCTGCAGAGCTTTTCGCAAAAGAAAAAAATAAAAATACAATCAAATCAAAGATTCTTAATGAACTTTCAAACAGAGATGAAACAAGTATTTCAACTCTTCAAAAATCAATTAAGAAAAAAAATATTTACTCAGTCCTTACTACCTTACAAAAGCTTGGTGTAATTACAATTCTTGATGAAGTTGAAAAACCAAAAGTAAAGCCTAAGAAGGTTAAGTATGTAAAGTTGGCAAAGGATATTGCTCAGATTTATGTTGTCTTCCCTGAACTGGAACGCAGATCACCAAAGCAGGTTAAGGTTTTATTGGAGCTAATTTCAGCAAAAGGGAAATCGCTTCCTGTTGCAGAACTTCTTCATAAAATTGAAGGAACAAAATCAACAATTGATTCTCTTGCAAATAAAAATATTGTTGAGGTTTTTGAAAAAGAAGTTGAGCGGAGATATTCAGAACAATACTCCGAAGAACATTTAGAACTGGTTTTAACAGATAGCCAGCAGAAAGTTGTTAATGAAATAAATGAATTTATAGGTAAGAAAGAGTTCAAAACTTTTCTTCTTCATGGTGTTACAGGAAGCGGTAAAACTCAGGTGTATATAGAACTTGTTAAAGATGTTCTTTCACAAAATAAAACCGCATTAATTCTTGTCCCCGAAATTTCACTCACTCCGCAAATGACGTCGCGGTTGTTTAACAACTTTGGAGATACAGTAACAGTTATTCACAGCAGAATGTCAGCCGGTGAAAGATATGATTCGTGGAGACGGGTTCAAAAAGGAAAATCTAAAGTTGTAATTGGTGCGCGTTCGGCTT
>JALHTS010000062.1 GCA_022865965.1 Ignavibacteriaceae bacterium | reverse complement strand
TCCGCCCTTATTAAGTATAAAGCTGACAGCGCTGTTATTATAATCAATCTTTGTTAAGTAACCCAGATAAACCTGCTCACCCTCCCAGATAAGATAAGTATTACCTTTATCATCAGCTAAGAATGCACCCTCAGGAATTAAAGCAAGCAATTTAGCTCCCTGTACATCCAGCAATCCGTCAATATTCGGAGGTATTTCATTCCTTATCAGCGGATAGAATATGTCATAAATTGATCCTGTACTTAAGTCGTTTTCAACATAAGTGGGAGGAGCAAAACGTGAATCATTTGAGAAATACACCTGAGCATTCATTGTGAAGCTGACAAGAAATTGAGGCACTTCTTCCTCGCTTGTTTTTACAAGATTGCCAAAAGAGACATCTTGTATTTTCTTAAGCTCCTTGCTGCTTTCGATTGCATATATAAGCTTATAAACATCGTTGAAATAACCATGTCCGCTAAGCTTATAAAGGTGATAGAAAAATTCCTTGTCCTGTTTCTGTTCTGCATACTCAACATTAACCTGCGTATAAACAGGCGAATACCCGGTAACGGCATCGTTAATGAAGTTATAGAACTTGATTGAAGACAGGTTCAGAGGAATGTTAAATGGCCTGTTTGCAAGAATTGAATCCAGCATAATGGACCTTTCGTTTAACTGCTCATAACGCTGGGTTAATTCTTCAGGATCAATGGCGTTTGCATTAAGCTCTTCAATTTGTTCTTTCTTCTCGTCTATTTCACTATTCTGAATGGCGAATATATATATACCGCCCGCAACAAGTACGAGAATAAGAAGTATTAAAAGAACTAACGTGCTTCGTAATTTTTTATTCATTGTTCTTCTTCGGATATGAAGATAAATCAAATGTTATATTAAATTTGTATGCGTTTTTATCTCTTAAAGATTCATTAAGCATGCTGTTAAGAGTAGCTTTTTGAATCGAATAAGCAAAGTCAGTAAGAGTATATCTCGATAATGAATAACCTTCAATATTTGCAAGTTTACTGCCATCGCTCGAAAGTTTTGATAACCAGACACCCTGTTTTCTGGCACCGAAATCAGAAAATTCTTTCAGTACAGATTTAAATGCCCCTGATCCAGCAGAAGCTGAATCGAGTATTGCAACAGTCTGATCGAAAGTTGCAATTTTATTTTCAAGGTTTGCAATTTTTCCAAGCATTTCCTGGTTCTGTCTTGCTATAATTGTCTTCCGCGTAATATCGCTATTTAAATCCGTAAGCTCTTTAGAGTTTTGCAGGACTTTCATAGTTATCAAGAATGCGGCTAAGAAGAGGAAAGGCATAACTACAAATGAGTGCCAGGAAAACTGGAAGAACTTCTGTTCTTCGCGGATATACCTTGGAAGTATATTTATTCCGCGGGTTTCTTTTTCCAGCTCATCAAAATATTCCGTAGCAACTGCAATCGGAACGCTGTATGAGGAAAACTTCTGACGAGTTTCTTCATCAAGCACCGAAACATCAAGATCGTCAAATTCCAGCTTACTTACATTTGCTTCCGGAAACGTTCCATAAAATGAAAGAATAAGGTTTTCGGAATCATCTTCACCGCAAACGATAATATTATCTAATGCGGAAATGCCTCCGTTTTCCATTTCAAGAAGTATCTTTGAGAAGTAAACATCGTAAGTATGAAGATTCAGAGTTCCGATATCCAGCGTAGTACCAATGTGCTTGACTTTTCTGCCGTGAAGGAATATCAGCTTGCTGTATTCCTTTCCGATATAAACAATCAAGCTTTGATCATCGGGGAAGAATTTTTTCCTCTTTGCCACATAGTATGCAAGAGAAATGTCTGCACTTTTTATCGTTGGAATTCTAAAATATTTTTTGCCGAAATGCTGTGCAACGGAATTAAGCAGACTAACACAGCCTATTTCACCAACGACAAAAGTGGCGAGCAGAGAACCATCGGAAAGTTCCGTATAATCAATGCTTTCCCTTTCAACATTTACGCTTTTTGTCTCCCTGATATCTTCAATCAGATCCTGAATAAGCTTTGAATCTCTAACATCCCTTTTGCCTTCAAAAGAGTGATAATACAAAGCTGGTTCTGAAATAGCGGGAATGAATAATGTGGTACTTGTATTTAACCCTTGCAGAGTTCCGCTTAAGGCACCGATACTCGCAGAATCGGGTTCTGAGAGAAGATCAGCGCTTGTTTCCCCATCAAAATGTAGGGCTTCTCCTTCCAGACTAAGACCACTTGATGGATCAAAACCTAAATTAGCACCTGAAGCGACAACATCAACTGAGGCTGTTCTTAATACCTTTATTTTGCCCAGTGTTTTATCCTGATCCACTACGGCAAGTTTGGTATCATTTCCTTCGCAGTATAAGCAAACAATTGGTTTCATCTTTAAGTTGCCAATATTTGTTGAATTCGTGTTTTATTATTTGCATAAGAAATAGCATTTTCAAGAGAAATTTTCTTTGCCAGATATAATCTCTTCAAATCCTGTTCCATTGTAATCATCCCCTGTTGACCACCCTGATTTATCATCATGTAAATTTCACTTGTATTATTGTTCTTTATTGCAGCTTTTACACTCGGGGTCATTATAAGCACTTCTTTTGCCATAATACGCTTTCCGTCTAAACTTGGGACAAGTTTTTGTGAAACGACTGAAACTAGCACATCTGCAAGACGATTTCTTACGCGTTCCTGCTCAATAGAAGGAACCTCTGCAATAATACGATCAATTGATTCTGTGGCTGAGGAAGTATGAAGCGTTGAGAATACTTTATGACCGGTATCGGTCACTTCAAGTGCTGCTGTAATTGTAGCCGGATCTCTCATTTCACCAACAATTATAATATCAGGATCCTGACGCAATGCCTGAACAATTCCATCTTTAAACGACATTACATCCCTGCCGACTTCTCTATGTTTAATAAGGCATACATTAGAAGTATGAACATACTCAATAGGAGCAGCAATAATGATAACGTGGGCAGGATCAAATTTATTATGATGATCAACAATAGAATCCAGTGTTGTAGATTTACCGGAACCAGTAATTCCTGTTATTAACGATAAGCCGAATTTGATATAACCATGACTCATTGATCTTAAAGCCGTTTGATGGAATTCCAAAGATGAAAGCGGTCTGATAGCCTGATTTATCGCTCTCATATTCAATGAAATAGTATCAAGATCAAAGTAAGCATCGGCTCTGAATCTCACATTAACTTTTCCGCGTTCATAAAAGAAGGTATAGCTAAAATCCAGGTTTCGGTTTTCTTCAAGAAATTTTCTTTGGTTTGAATTGAAAAGATTACAGATCAAAACAGCAGATTCATCTACTGTGAATTGCGGGAGGTCTCTTACTCTTTCTTTATTACCAAAAACTCTAAACCAGATATAACCTTCATTGCCGTGTCCGCCAACTTCAATATCGGATGCTTCACGTTCAATCATTTCTCTAAGAAATTTATTGTAAAATTTTCTTAGGGCAAGTTTTTCGTTTTCAGCAAGCTTATCAATATTTGCAAGTATGTAGTGTACCCTATCAGGTCCGAATAAAGATTGGGGAATAGTGCGTGCAAAATTTTCAAGAATCTTTTTTTCTTCGATCAACATGAACTATTACCCTATGTCTTTTAATTGTTGTAGTTAATATAAATGAATTTTTAATAAATATGTAAAGTTTTTTTTAATAATAGTAAAAATTACGTCTCAATCGGAAAAAAT
>JALHTS010000499.1 GCA_022865965.1 Ignavibacteriaceae bacterium | reverse complement strand
TATTGGCGTGCAAATGTTAAACGATTTTCACTCCAATGGTTTATGGCGATTCATTTACCAGTACCATTTATAATTATGTTAAGGTTAACAGCCGGACTTGGATTTGAATTTATTACTTATGCTTTTCTTATTGCAGCTTTCTTTCTCGGACAGTTTATAGGGGATAGAGTTTTTATGAAGATGAAAACAAGCAGTCCGTTTCCTCTTACTTCCTGCCTTTGTATGGATTATTTCCGTTTAAAAAATTCAGTCTGTTAAGTTAAAGCAGTTTTTTATAACCCCTTTTCTTCCTTAACAATAAGCTTTGCTTCAATTATTTTTTTGTGGTCAAGATTCAGCATTCCGCCAATTTTCTTCACAAGATGATCTTCATACATATTCAGCTTTTCATCAATGTAAATGAGTTTCCAGAGATTCTTCATTAACTCAAATTTATCTTCTTTAGAAAAATTATCATTTATGGTTGAAGTGAATTCGTATATACTTATGCTTTCTTTTATTTTTTGTTCGGAAAGTTCTATTAAATCGTTCACAAATTCATTTTCAAGATCAAATGTTTCTTTCATCGCTTTTACGATTTTTTTTCTTTCATCTTCACTGAACTCACCATCGGCTTTTGCCATTTCTACAAACAAAGCACAAGTGGCAACTTCTAATTTTTTCGCTTCGCTTTTATTCGGTTTTGATTCTGGAGAAACAACGGATTTATTTACTTCAGGCAAAAGTATTTTTCTTAAATAATCAAACATATTCTTCCTGTTAAATTCTATCTAGTTCTGATAAAAGATTAGGAACATCCAGAGATTTTGTAATCATTACCAGATTGCCGTCTTCATCTTTGGGCCATTCTTCAACGGGACGATCGCAATATAGTTCAACTCCGTTTCCATCAGGATCACGTAAATATATTGATTCCGAGACGCCGTGATCTGATGCTCCTTCGATTGGAAAATTTTTTTCCCATATACTTCTAAAAATTTTTGCGAGTTCTTCTCTGTTAGGATAAACTATTGCAAAATGATAAAGTCCGGTATGACCTTTTGGCGGCGGTGTGGCATTTTCACCGTTCCATGTATTAAGAGCAATATGATGATGATAATCGCCCGACGAAAGAAATACAGCATTCTTTCCAAATCTTGCTGTAACTTGGAATCCTAACAGATCGCGGTAAAATGAAAGTGAGTTATCAAGATTTGAAACTGTCAAATGTATATGTCCGATTCGTGTTTTTGAATGTATTTCGTAGTCCATTTAATTCCTTAAATAATTTCTCTTATGATATTTATTTGTTTACGCTAAAGAAAAAATCAATCTAAATCATTTTTAATTTTAACCGGTTTAACTTTCCAGATCTTATTTGCATATTCTTTAACTGATCTGTCGCTTGAAAATTTTCCAATTCGTGCGATATTAAGAATAGCTTTTTTAGTCCATTCCTCCTGATTTTTATAAAGCTCACTGACCTTATCCTGCGCATCAATATAAGATTGGTAGTCTACAAATAAGCAATAATAATCAACCGTCATCAAACCATGAATCATATCATCAAAAATACCTGGTTCATTTTTGCTAAAGTAATTTGATGAGATCATATCAATTACTCTTCTAAGGTTTTTATTTTTCTTATAATATTCTGCCGGATTAAAACCTTGCTCTTTCAATTTAACCACTTCATCGGCTAACAGACCAAATATAAAAATATTCTCTTTACCTACTTCTTCTCTTATTTCAATGTTTGCGCCGTCCATTGTCCCGATTGTGATTGCACCATTGAGTGCAAACTTCATATTACCTGTACCTGAAGCTTCAAATCCTGCTGTTGAAATTTGTTCAGAAAGATCAGATGCAGGAATAATACTTTCAGCAAGTGTAACGGAATAGTTCTTAAGGAAGACAACTTTAAGTTTATCACCAACATCGGGATCATTATTTACAACATCAGCCACATTGTTGATGAGCTTTATATCAATTTTAGCCGCAAAGTAAGCAGGTGCCGCTTTACCACCAAAGATCACTGTTCTGGGAACCATATCTATCTTTGGATTATCCTTAATACGATTGTATAAAGTTATAACGTGAAGAATATTTAATAACTGACGTTTGTATTCGTGAAATCTTTTTATCTGTACGTCGAATATAGATTCAGGATTAATCTTAACATTATGTTCGGCTTCAATATATTGTATCAATAATTTTTTATTCAGCCATTTTGCATTGCGGAAGTTTTCGCGAAAACCTTTATCCTTGACAAATTTTTCTAATTTCTTCAGCTCATCAAGATTGCTGATCCAACCGTCACCAATTTTATCGGATATAATCTCCGATAAAAACGGATTTGCAGTTTTTAGCCAGCGACGAGGAGTAATTCCATTTGTAACATTTATAAATTTTTCGGGAAAGATTTTGTAGAAATGATTAAATATTCTTGACTTAAGAATTTCTGTGTGTAAAGCAGCAACACCATTAATTGCAATGCTGCCAACAATAGCAAGGTTTGCCATTTTAATTCTTCTCTCTCCACTTTCATCAATTATCGAAAGTTTCTGAAGAATATTTTTATCTTTTGTATAGTTACGTTTTACATCTTCAAGAAATCTTCTGTTTATTTCTTCAACTATCTGCATATGTCTCGGCAGTAAATTATTTAAGATAGGCACCGACCATTCTTCGAGTGCTTCGGGAACAACGGTATGATTTGTATATGCAAAAGTTTTTGAAGTTATAGCCCAGGATTCATCCCAGGTAAGTTTTTCTATATCCATAAGGATGCGCATAAGCTCAGGAATAGCAATTACCGGATGAGTGTCATTTAACTGAATAACTGTTTTTTCAGCAAACTTATCAAAAGTAGAATGATTGATTTTATATTTTCTTATAATATCCTGAAGTGTTGCTGCAACGAAAAAGTATTGCTGTTTTAATCTTAAAAATTTTCCTTCAACATAAGTATCATTTGGATAAAGCACTTTAGAAATTGTTTCCGAATCATTTTTTTGTCCAACTGCTTCAACATAATTTCCTTTGTTAAAATCTATGAAGCTGAAATCCATTGCAGCTTTTGCCTGCCAAAGTCTTAAGTTGTTCACGGTTTGATTTCTATATCCCGGAACCGGAACATCATAAGCAATAGCGAGAACATCTTCTGTATCTATCCAATCGAACGAAAAAGTTCCGTCAGGATTAACTTTAGTATCAACTTTTCCATAAAAGTGTACTCTATACTGAAGTTTACGTCTCAAGATATCCCATGGATTACCACCACTTAGCCAGTTATCAGCTAACTCAATCTGGTAACCATTTTCAATTTCTTGTTTGAAAATTCCATATTCATATCTGATCCCATAACCGAATGCAGGAAGTTGCAGAGTTGCCATTGAATCAAGATAGCACGATGCAAGACGACCAAGACCTCCATTCCCCAATCCCATATCATGTTCATATTCCATTATCTCTTCAAGATTGTAACCATCTCTCAATAAAATTTCCCTGCATTGCTCATAGTAATTCAAATTGATCAAAGCATTACCGAGAAGTCTGCCCATTAAGTATTCAAGCGATAAATAATAAACCCGTTTAGTATCTTTTTTATTGTATTCATATTGTGTGCGAAGCCATCTTCTGACAAGTCTGTCTCTTACAGCCATCGAAAGTGCATAGTAAGCATCATCCCCTGTAACTGTATTCCTGTCTTTAACAAGAAAGAACTCAAGGTGTTCCGCAAATTGATTGGAAAGTGAAAAGCTTGAAGGATCCTCTTTATCAGTAAAAAATATAGTTTCCCTTTTCTTAGGCATCGGTGAATAACTCCTTTATATAAAATCTTTAAAATAAAATAACGTGCGAAATTTAAGTCCACAAGTTTTTAATACAAAATAAAAGATAAAGACTATTCTTTATTGCAACTTCCCGGAATCGGGATGAAGAAATCTATTGTATAAAATAGAACAATTAATTGGTAACTAAGAATATTAATAAAATACCTTATTTTGCATTAGTAATTTTATTTGTTGATCTATTTAGGAGTTTTTATGAAGAGGATAGTTTTTGTCTCTCTAAGTTTATTATTTCTTCAACTTTCAATTTTTTCACAAACAAAAACCGGTAATGTAATTTTCATTCATCCTGATGGAACAGGTCTTGCAGATTGGAATGCTTTAAGAATGCTGACAGTTGGTCCAGATGGAGATATTAACTGGGATAAGCTTTCAAACATAGGACTATATCAGGGACACATAAGAAACAGAGCTACTGCTTCATCAAATGCTGGAGCAACTATTCATGCTTATGGCGTTAAAGCGGATGTGGATGCTTTCGGAATGATAGATAATGAAATGCCTGTTTCACGTTCCGGTAAGCAAATGAGCATTATGCATGAAGCGATGAAAAACGGAATTTTTACCGGAATAATTAATTCCGGAACCATTGTTGAACCGGGTAGTGCTGTTTTTGTTTCAAGTAATTTAAAACGAAGCAATTATGATCAGATCACTAAAGATGTTATTCAATCCGGTGCGGATTTAATTTTGTCCGGTGGTGAGGATTGGATGCTTCCGGAGGGTAATAAAGGAAGATTTGTCGAAAGCGGAAAACGCCAAGATGGTTTAAATCTTATCGAGTGGGCAAAGCAAAACGGTTACAAAGTAGTCTATACAAGAGATGAAATGTTCAAGATTCCTTGCGATCAAGAAAAAATACTTGGTGTATTTGCCGCAGTTAATACTTTTAATGACAGAACAGAAGAAGATTTAAAGGCTACAGAACTACCAAATTTTTCTCCCGCAGCACCAACTGTTGATGAAATGACAAAATTTGCATTGGAATTTCTTTCAAGCAAAGGTCTATTTTTTCTGGTCGTTGAAGAAGAAGGTACAGATAATTTTGGTAACAGGAATAATGCAAACGGTAAGCTTGAAGCGCTCCTGAATTCTGATAACGCTATTGGCGAAGTATTAGAGTTTATGAAAAACAACCCAAATACATTACTTGTAACAGCCGCAGATAGTGAGGCAGGTGGACTTGAAGTAAGTGGTTATGAGGTCGCAAAACTTGATCTAAATGAACCTCTTCCCGCAACCGATGCAAACGGTGCACCAATGGATGGAAGAGATGGAACGAACACTCTGCCCTTTATGACTGCACCCGATAAGAAAGGAAAAAGTTTTCCATTTGGGATTGTTTG
>JALHTS010000498.1 GCA_022865965.1 Ignavibacteriaceae bacterium | reverse complement strand
ATTGTTTCGGTAAGCCTGATATTTTTTGAAATCTAATTTTACTATTCCGAATGAATACTCTTCTGGAACACTATATACTTGGGCAATCCTTCTGAAAATAGCTCGGACACGAGCCAGAAGCTCCGGGATACTGAATGGTTTCGTGACATAATCGTCTGCGCCAATATCAAGTCCTGAAATTTTATCCATTTCAGATCCACGCGCAGTAATCATGATTATGGGCAATTCAGGCTTCTCTTTTTTCATTTTTCGGCATATTTCATACCCATTCAGGCCGGGTAACATTATATCCAATAATATCAGATCTGTTTTTTTCTCAATGGCGAGCCGCAAACCTTTTTCCCCATTTGTTTCAGTAATAACGGTATAACCCTCGTATTCCAGATTATCTTTCAATCCCTTAAGAATACTAATATCATCTTCAATTATTAATATTGTTTCCACTTTTTTCCGCTTATTGATTCAAAGTTATTAAAAACTTACTCCCTTTTCCAATTTCACTGGTAACTGATATTTTACCTTTATGAGCCTCAACAATTTCTTTTACTACTGTTAACCCAAGCCCTGTTCCGCTAATACTTTCTTTTTGCTCTATCCGATAAAATTCTTCAAAAATTTGGGATAATTTATCTTCCTGCATGCCAATGCCCCAATCTTCAATCTCAATCGCGATATGATTTGTATTATTAAATAACCTGATGAAGATTTTTTTTGTATTAATTGAATATTTGAGAGCATTGCTGAGTAAATTACTAATTACCTGTTGCATTTTTTCAGAGTCAACTTCAGCATATATATTTTCATCCAGTTCCGTGACAACATCAAATTTTTCTTTTTCAAACCAGTAGTCCATTTCGTGTATTGCCGCTTTCAGGATGGAGGATAAATTTGAGTTAATAAAATGATATTCTGGTTTACCTTTTTCCATTTTCGAAAATTCCAGAATATTATTTATCATTCTTTTCAATCGTTCACTTTCTTTTAAGATAATGGAAAGGTATTCTTTACGTTCGGAATCTGATTTAACCCGGCCTAATAAAAGCGACTCGGCAAACATATAAACGGACGTAAGCGGTGTTTTTAACTCGTGGGTAACATTCGAGATAAAATCAGACCTTAATCGTGCTAAATGTTTTTCCCTTGCGTTATCTCTAATAATTAATGCGATACCGAGGAACATAGCAACAAGAAGCAATACAGTTGCAATCCCGTAAATCCAGCTTCTTCGTTCTATAAAATTCTTAATCAAGTTTTCATCCTTGAGTTTTATTTGTAGCAGGTTGCCAGGAAAATACGGGTTAAGTGGTGAAGAGTAAATAAGATTATGCTCGGATGTGTTTGAGTTATATCCGGTTAGAATTTCAATTTTGTAATCAAATTCAAAACCGGATTGAAGATCTGATTTTACGATAGTATTAAATAATTTTTCACGATCAATTAAAAAACCCGCATGATTTTTAAAATTTGGGTTGATCAGAAGTAGTTTCTGCCTATTTCCTGAAAAAGAATTAATTACTTTAAAATCATTACCGATTGTTTGATAATTATTCAGACCTCCTTTTTTCATTAGATCCGATAGCCCATTCCCGTATTCAGTGACAAATTGAAACTGCTGCGTTAAGCTAGTTTTTAAATTTTCGATGTGCGAAGATTTTCCCAAGTTAGTAAACGTATTTTCCTGTAACCATTTTTCTATAAGCAGTAACAATTCTTCAGTATTAAAAGTCAATGGAATCGAACCGAGCTCCATTTTTTCAAGGCAAAATTCAACTGCAGACAATATCTTTTCACAGTTATCATGATTACTAATTTTTAAAAGCTGTAGAATAGCATAATATACATAAGGAACTCCGCTCCCTCCTGTTTCAGAGAAATAATTTAAGATAATTGAATTGTAGTGAAATAATGCGCCTT
>JALHTS010000497.1 GCA_022865965.1 Ignavibacteriaceae bacterium | reverse complement strand
GCAAGTGTTCCGTCGTTATTCGGATTTACATTCAGCTTAAAAGGAATGTATATTTTCATTCCAGAAGACGATAAAACATTTGACCCGGTTCTTCCGGAAGGATATGAAGAAGGTTCGTCGGCTACAATTTATGGCGATAAAGGCAGCGCTTATGCCGGATATGATGGCTTCATTGTATTGCCTCCGGGAGTTAATCTTTCATCGGTTCCACTTGCTTATCCACAAGTTACCTTTGCCACTTTCGGAACGGAACTTTTAATTAGGTTTCTACCAAGCATAGAACTTGGTGAGGATGCAAAATTAAACTTCTGGGGTTTGGGTCTGAAGCATAGTATTTCTCAATACATTCCTCTCTTCCCTGTTGATTTGGCGGCACAGATAGTGTATAACAAAATTTCAATAACAGATATTGTTGATCATAAAAATCTTGCTTTTAACGTGCACGCAAGTAAATCCTTCGGTATAATTATTCTTTACGGCGGATTGCAATATGAAAGTTCTACTATGGATATTGAGTACACAATTGATGGTGATCCTGAAGATGCAGATCCTTTATTACGTGAAGATAAAGATGTAAAACTTTCAATAGATGGTGATAACAATTTCAGAGTAACACTGGGAACTGCCCTCAAGCTTGCATTTTTCGCTCTTAATGTTGATTTAAATATTGGCTCACAACTTGCTATTACAACAGGATTAAACTTTGCATTTTAAAGGAGTATGAAATGAAAAACATAATTAAATTAGTAGTACTTACGTCGTTGTTTATCTCTCCGATTTTTTGGAGCGGATGCGACAGCATTAACAAGCTTCCGCTTAATGTAGCTACCGAATTTCCGTTTACACTGAAGGGCGTTGTATTGACTCATACAGAACCATTTTGCATGGATGACTCTGAAACTTACCTGGATTATCAGGGAGAAATAAGAGCACTTACTTTACTCAGAGTTATTTACAGAACAGCTGATGAAACTAATTCCGTTATACCGGCCGAACTTGAAGGAACATTTGAAGTTATCATCAGGCGAGGTGATACCAATGAAACGATGATTCATAAGATAATTGAAAATTTCAAACCCATGGATTACAAGAAGCCAAACAAACCATACAATTTAAAACTGACTGCTCTTGAAATTTCTGCAGTTAATGAGTTTCTAAATTCAAACATGCAGAATAATCCCTGTTTTATAGGTTTCGTTGAACTTCTTGATGTGCAAAACGCATCGTCAGATAATACACTTATTGGAACAGTTGATGTTCTGATTGAAGCTGAGGTTGAACTCTAATTTCAACTAACTTAATTATTAATAATTTTAATCCTTCCGCCTGTTGATGTCGGAAGGATTTTTTATTTTAAAGTATGAAAAATAACTGTGCTTTGTATGTTCATATTCCTTTTTGCGATCATAAATGTATTTATTGCGATTTCTACTCTATAATAACATCCGACAACGTTGATAATTTTTTATCCTCACTAAAAAAAGAAATAAAGTATTTTTCAAAAAAATATTCCGTTGGAAGGAATTTTAGTTCAATCTTTTTTGGCGGGGGCACTCCTTCGTTGATGAATGCAAATTACATTAAGCAAATTCTTGATGAACTGAATAATAATTTTTCAATATTGCCGGAAGCTGAGATCACGCTGGAAACTAATCCCGGAACCGTTAATTACAATAAATTGAGAGAATTT
>JALHTS010000496.1 GCA_022865965.1 Ignavibacteriaceae bacterium | reverse complement strand
TCACCACTTTTTGCAAACCATTCTTCACATAATTTCCTTATAGAATTACTTGTTCCTTCCCTAAATCCCGCTTCCAGATCATTACCATTTGAGAGAACCTTTGACCGTTTGTCTGATCTAACACTTGGCAATTTTAGTATCAGCCATTTATTTTCCAACCCAAGTACTTTTTGCTTTAATGCAGCATGGTAATCTTGATTTTTTATAATCGGTGTATTTGTTTTATCTTCGAATAATCCCACATCTTTTTGCTCATCTAAAAAAGAAATTAGTATTGCTGCATCCCTTTGATTCAATGCTGATTGGTAAAACATTTTTCCAACAAAAGATGAGATAGCATCTTTACTAGATATCCAATCAGATTTATTGATACTACTAATAGGTATGTAATCCAGATATGATTGAAGTCTCTCACTCCAGCCTATCCAATCATCCGGAAAACAATATAATGTTGCGGCTCGTCTAATTTTAAATCCTTTTTCTGATTCTGCTTCTGCGTAATATGCATATCGTCCGGGTTTATCTGGATAGGAGACTTCATTTAAATCTTTATCGTACCATTTAATATCAAGTGTGATCTCACCAGCAAATTTTTTAATAAGGTATGGTTTATCCCATCTTAATTCGGGAAAACTACCCGGATAAAAATTAATTTGAGATTCAATACTTGGAACAATTTCAAGGCTGCAACCCAGGAATTCCAGGAACGCTGCCTGCTCCTTTTCTTCAATAAGTATCTCTGAATAAGCTGATGAATCATAAACTTCTACAATTAAAGCCCACTCTCTTATATAATCGGTTACTTTAACTAATACTGTATTCGTTCCTTTTCTGAGATGTGCACGAAATCTATCTTCTCTCGGAGTCAAACCCCTTGCTGTAGCATTTGAAAATAAAAGTTCTCCGTTTATCCATACTTTTACTCCGTCATCAGAACCTAACAAGAAGTGAACATCCTGCTCCTTTTCTGAAACAATAATCGTGTAAGCATAGACTACACCGTAATCAATATCTGAATAGTACTCTTCAAAATTTAGTATGCCATTACTATCGGTTTGAACTGTCATCACATCAACAATATTTTCAGTACCGTCACTAACAGAATAAGAAACTGATGTAATGTTATTTAAGTTTATATGTTTTTCTCCCCCGAGGGAACTTAAAAAATCGTGTGAAAAACTGGATTCATAATCCTGGCCGGGTAAAGAAAAAGGTCCAATGATTTTCCAATTTTTAATGAATGTATTGATGCTTGCATCATGAGTAGATGTATCAATATCACTCGCAGTTATAGTATAAGTGGGATAAAGTATAAATAAATATAAAGCCAGACAAATGTTTCTAAATAACATGGTTTGCTCCATAGAAATACACCCAGAAGGAATATTGCTAATAAATTAAAAAGAAATAGCTATAAGTTCTAAAATTCTTTTTCAGAAATTACCTATGCGGAATTATCCGCATAGGTAAAATCTATAATCATTTATCTTAACAACACCATTTTTTGAGTATCTATAAAGCTACCCGCTTTTATCTGGTAGAAGTATATACCGCTTGCCAAATCCATTCCATTAAATTTAACATTGTAACTGCCGGCTGCCTGCTGTTCATTAACCAAGTTGGCAACTTCTCGACCAAGTAAATCATAAATTTTTATGGAGACGTGACTAAATTCAGCAATCTGATATTTTATGTTAGTTGTTGGATTAAACGGGTTTGGATAATTATTGAACAGTTTATAAGAATGCACTGTGCCATTTTTTCCATCCTCAACATCAGTTAAGTTTGGCATTCCTACCCAAGCAAATGTCCATACTTCGGGTCCCCATCCCCACGGGTCTAGTGTAGGATTATATCCAAACTGCAACCTTCCCTGTGCTCCTTGATTAGTAGCATCGGCATCAGTCGCAAAAATTTCAAACGGAATAGTCATACCTTCAACCGGAGTAAATGTAGCATCGCCATCGATGTGTATCATGCTGAAAGGAATTTTTGCTTCCAATACGTAGTCAGATTCTCCCAAAGGTTCGAAATAGTAATTTTCTGTATTATCGTCTATTGTGCCATTATCTAATAATTCAATTTCATAAGGTTTAAATACAACTCTATAATCAGGTTCCTCTCCACGCTCCCAGTATGTATGGTCAGGATTTAGTTCATATAAGCCAAAGAAAAACTCAATGGCTTCATCTTCCCACCAGTCTTTGGTATTGGTTTCTTTGTATGTGAACAAATCATCAATTACATCAAATGCTACATAAAGATTTTCATTATCCATCGCCACATAACAATATGCTGAGTAATCATATTCATCATCGATTTCGCCCCATACCCGACCAGGTTCAGGGTATACATAGAATGGTTTAATATTCTGCCATTCACTTAAATCTCCATTAGCAACAAAATTGGGAGCATTCAAGGATATGATTGCTCTTTCTTTAGCTGTATTAGTGAATGGTTGTGCTATTGTTGTAAATGTTAAAGATTCATTTCCAGCCGCATCAGTAGTATTAACTGCATAGTAGTATGATAGTTCTCCATCTTGTAGAGGGTAATAAATTCGATGAACAACTCCTACTGTTAGATCATCACCTTCCGATACATCCCCCGCTATTAGGGATACACCGGAACCATTAAGGTCTGTAATTGGCTGGAAGCTGGCATAAACATCATATGTTTCGTCAGTTTCGGAATCAATGTTATCCCAATAAATAAAATTAGTATATGGGAAAGAATTATCTTTTGTGATAATAAAGTTTTGAGGTGCAGGCGGGGGAGTGAAATCTATAAAAGGATTTCCAATCCAAATATCGTCAATTAATATTCTCTCAGGAATAGCAGCACCAGCCGGACCAATGCTAAAATAATAAATATCATTCAAATCCAGAGAGACATCCTTAGTAAAATCTGCTAATGCATATTTTAATATTTTCCATTCTCCATCCCAAACAACATCATCAATAATTTTAACGGCAACATTCCAGCTTTGATCCCAAAAAACTAATGCAAGATCATTAATTCCTGCAGGTGCCTTTATTTTAATCTTAAAAGTATCTGCTGTAAAGGCATATGCAAATTGTTGAGGATTAAATGAGAAACCTATTCCGGCATCATTGTAATTAGGGGTTGTATTATTTTCCCAGACTATAGCATTTGTGCCTTCAGCATATCCCTCACCTTCAGCAATAACGATGTTATTATTTTGAAAACCCCAAACTTCGGTCTCGATTTGTGGTACAACCGTCATACCATTAAATATCGTCATAGTTCCATGAATATCCGGATTTCCAATCCAAACATCATCAATGAATAATTCTTCAGATATCAAATTATAGTTGCCTGCTTCAAAACTAACTGCGGCAATGTCCGTTTTGTCAATAGAACTTGCATTGACTAAAAATGAACTAAGAGGAACACTAAAATAATGCCATTCACCGTCGTTTAAATCCTGATAATTATCCATTCTATAATAAACGGCATGAACCCAATCGTTCCATCGGGTATCATAAAGCCAGACAATCATAGTGTCCGTTGGGCTTACGCCATTGGGTGCCTTAATTTTAAAGTGAACTGAGGCAGTATTCCAAATAGCTGTCATGTCAAACCCTGCTTCAAATCCAAAGAAAATTCCTTGAGTATCATAACCCTGAGCTTCGGTTGCCCACCTAAAAGCGGCAGTTCCGGGTGTATAGCCAGCATCATCAACCTCATACGGGTCCTCTGCAAATCCCCATAGCCAGGTCCACATTCCTTCAGGCGTTTCTCTTCCATTGTAAAACACCTGCGAAGTAGTTTGTGCGTAAGTGAAGAGCACTGTAATTGACCAGATAAAAACAATTACTAAAAGATTTTTCATGGCTGCTCCTTTATTATTAATTAATAATAGTTATAAATTATTTTATATGTTGAGACCAAATTATATCTGTTTTATAATCAATCAGCTAAAAAATTTATTAACCGGGAAAATTATTTTATATAAATCATTTTTATTGTATCGAAAAAATTTTCACTGTTTAGTCGGGTAAAATATAATCCGCTGCTTAATTCTTTTGGATGAAATTTTATGCTGTGATTACCTTCTGATTTAACATCATTCACAAGAGTTTTTACTTTTCTTCCAAGACTGTCAAAAACTTCTAAAGATATTTTCGATGTCTTTGGGAGATAATAGCTGATTAGCGTTTCAGGATTAAAAGGATTGGGATAATTAGAGTACAATTTGGGTGATACAGGATTTATCTCAGTTTGTCCTATGCTGTTGATAATTCCCAGATTACCAACCAATGTTACAACTGATTTAGCAGGAATAGTAATTCCGTCATTTACACTAAATGTTATATCTTCTCTTAAATCATCATCTTCATTATCTGATGTTATAAATGATGTAAAAGTGAAATTGCTGTCAATACATGCAATCGAAAATGCAAAATCTCTTTCCTCCTCAGTAACATTGATCATGACAACAATTAGTTTATCATTAGTTTCATCTTTATAAGCTGATGCCATTACACTATATTTATCAGCGGCGCCATTACATTTAATTCTTTTTGAACCGGGTCGGATAAACTTACTGTAATTACCCAGAGTCCAGAGAATTTTGGATTCAATAATTGATTGAAGTCCGTTCTTCAAATAGTCTGTATAAAGAAGTCCATCCTTGTAATCTTCGGGTGACATAGCAGTCCACCATTGCCAGGCATTTGCATTTAGAATTGTTAAATCAAAATGAATTACACGAGCTACATTCAATGCCGTAGTCATTGTTAAGTCCCTTCCCCAGCCGCCTTCATTATAAGGACCCTCCAGTTGGCAGTATTCCGTTTGCCAGTACTTCCATCCCTGGTTAAAATAATTAATAAGCCGTGCTTTAAATTCAATTCTGTCTTGAACTAATTCAGATACAATTAAATCTGACCAATAAGAGTGTCCACTAAGCACTTTGCTGATTTTATTATTTATTGATGTATCATTACAAAAAGCATGGATATAATTTCCATACTCCTCACCATATTCATTTGATATGTTATTTGCAAAATTATACCAGCTTGGAATATCCCCGCTTTCACCGATTGAAATTTCTGTATTGATATCCTTTTCAACTAATTCGCCGTATAATGCAAGAACTATATTTTTAATATCTTCATTGCTTGCTCGGTTCCCTTCCTGATTGCTGTTATTCCATTCCCACTGCGGTTCGTTCACAGGACTGATATGAGTAAATTCAATATTCTCGTCGTCTTTAAAATGTTTTAGAATATCTACAAGATAAGTAGCAAACTGCCCTTCGTAACCATCTTTTAAATTGGTTAAACCGAGACCGTCATCACAATTTGTATATCCGCTTCTATTCATTCTTGCAGTAGGAGAGTTAACAAATGCGATAAACTGATCGACACCTCTTTCTTTTGCTGCGTGTAAGAACCATGTTTCTTCCGCCTGTCGAGTCCAATCGTAAACACCCTCTGCAATTTCAAAAGTTTCAACACTTCTCCAGGGATGAGTTATTCTATTATTTTCTTTACCTGCACCAATATTAAATCTCCAGGCTGAAAGACCGATTCCGCTTTCTGTTGAAAAAAGTAGATCAGCAATTTTTTCTTTATTGGGAGTATACCATCCGCCAACTATTTGAAATGACCAGCAATCCGATGCACCGAAGTTATCTATTGTTTGATATTCCTCATCAATATCTATGATAAGTTCTGTCGTTTGTGCAAAAGAAACAGATGATGTAAAAAGTAAATACGTCCAAAAAAAGTATCTTAAATATTTAAAGCAATTGCTCATCAAATTCTCCAATACACTTAATTAATTACCTCACCATAATCCAATTTGTTTATAGTAGTCAATTCCGGAAAAAGCGGTACAATAAACGGAAATGCCTGATCGGGCTGTAGTGTAATCATATCCAGACTTGTTAATTTTATTTTTTCAAATTCTTTAATATTTATCTTTATAGTATTTGAATATCTTTTCTGGAGTTCTCGTACATACGGGTTCATAACTTTATCAATCACTTCCATCCTATTCAGGGAACAATCCTCCACAGACTCTAAGATTGTAAATTTTTGGAAGATCGCCAGAAGATTATCCTTCCACAATGAAACATTTTTAAGTACAAGCGGATGATCATCAAATCCGTATTTATAGGCATCTTGAGTTATATATTTGTCTCTTATCAAATCGACAATTGCCAGCTTCATTTGTCCAGCAAAATTTTTCTTTATCAATTCCTTTTTGCGAAAGACCAACGGGTGTTTTTTTAATTCATCCATTAACTTTTCAACAGTCCAGATTTCACCATCGATCGTCAGAAGATCCCAACTCTTAATATCATCTACATCATAAAGATTATCTATTATGACTTCACCTTCACTACCGGGCGTCCATAGACTATTATTTAATAATCCCTTTTTATTTGTGCTTGATTGTAAAAAATACGGGGCGGTAATTTCAACTAATTTCTTGAATGTGTCATAATTAAAGTTGACATTTTTACCTCGCATAATTTCAGCAACGTAGTTTTCGTATGTAGCAATTGCATTATCCTCGGTTAATTTATTATAAACACTTCTCCATCGATGATCTTTATCTTTCTCGCTTAAGGCAACTCTGTCTGTCCACCCGTCAACCCGAATAAACAAATAAGAATCATCGGCATATACAGGTACAAGTATTTCATTTTTAATTAATTCATTTGAAAACAATGCCTTGTGAATAACAGGCAATTCTAGATTTAAATAAGAAATTTGTTTTGTAGGGATTGTGTCAGCAGGTAATAATGCAAAAAATAAAGAATCAAAAGATATTTTGGAGTTGAGTAAGTCTTCGAAGACCTGATGTGCCTGGCTCGAATCTTTTATTCTAAAGTAAGATATGTTGTAAGTTCTGCCTGCAATACTGTAAATCTTGGAAATAGATGCTGAATCCGGTTTGGAGTTTATAAAAGCTTTTTCATAATAATGGATTTGCCTCATGGCTTGTTCTTTTCTACCGGTTAAATATGCAGCATATTGCGGAGTGTTTGTGAGTTCGTTATTTTCACCGGCTTCAGCAGCCATTAACTTTTCAGCGATTAATGTGTTCAGCACAATTTTTTTGTGAATATAATTATCCAGACGACAATAATCTGGTCGTGGTGTAAACTCAGCCCTGTTCATAAACTCCATTTTAGTTATTGTCTTATTCCCAATTTTTGCAATGATTACATCTGCATCTGTCTGGCTAAACAGATTTATGTTTGATGTAAAAAAGATCAGAATAATGAACAATGATTTTGATATCATATTATTTTTAATAGTGATTACCATTTTCTAAAAAGCAACTCCTACACCAAATGAATTTGCATAACCAAGAATTCCCAAATCCTGATATGCATAGTCAATAATTATTTTAATATTACCTTTAACTTCCATTGCCACACCTGCACCCAGAGATAATCCATACTGTGAGTCGTTCATAAATAATCCTTTATATCCCCCTCTTAAAAACATTTCACCAAAAGTTTCAACATCCCATAAATATTCAGCTCCTGCGTTTAAAGATTCACTGTTATTATTTGGATGTAGGGCATCTACGGCAAGAGTAAGCCTGGTATTATTTGTTACGATTGGAGTCACCGAAAAGCCAACACGGAATATCAACGGCAGTTCCCACTCCCTTAGTCTGAATTGTCCTTCCACGTTAGGATAATTACCTTGTTCATTAGGCAGAATATCAATAGGATTTAAAAGATTATTTCCATCATATTGCATTCTGGTTCCATAATTAGCTATACTCATTCCAATCTTTAAACCGTCAATTTTGTTTTCTGTTGGAGAAAAAAACTCGGTGTTAAAAGAAACACCCATGTCAAAAGCCAATGCACTTGCATTCATTTCCCATATGTTTGAAGATATATATTTGACTGTTACACCAAAAGCAAACCATTCAGCAAGGTTTCTGGCATACGAAAGCGATAAAGAAAAATCTAAGGCATTAAAAGTTTCTCCGGTACCTTCCTGCCTATCCATTGTAGTAACATCCATCTCACCGTAGTCTGCATACATTACTCCTACTCCGACGGTACCTAAATTTTCAAGACAAATCCCAACTGCAGCCATGCCTAAATTTATATCTACAAACCAGGGACGCATTTGAAACATCGCCTCTATGTTTTCGATATGAGCCAGTCCTGCTGGGTTCCAATAAATGGAAGAGATATCATCAATAGTACTTACGACCGCATCACCCATCGCAATTCCCCTGGAACCATATCCGATTTCCAAAAAATTTGCGGCTGTAGTCCCTACTCTGTAAGGTTGCTGACCGTAGGAGCTTGAACTGAACAATAGTAATACAAATGTAAGAAGCGATAAGCAAAAAACATTTCTAATACACGACTTCATTTTATAGTCCTTTTTATATTCATTCATAATTATTACCTATTTAATTAAGGCAAATTTCCCTTTATGTACTTCACCGGTTAAGTTCGATTTGACCAAGTATATATACACACCGGCAGCTACTTCAAGACCCTCGCGACTAAGCAAATCCCAATGAATAATACCATTTGAAGGTTCATTATCAACAATTATTTCGTCAACAAGAACTCCGCTGACAGTAAATATTTTGATGTTACATTCAGCCGGAATATGTGTAAACATGAGTCGCCTGCCCTGGTTAAGAAATCTATTTGATACAGCTTGCTCCATTGAATTTGTTGCTACGTATGGATTAGGAACTACTTTAATTTCATCCAAAGAATTTGACAGCAGTGCCTGGTTGACAGCTACTTCAGGTACAATTTTGAACAGAAGTGAATCCGTAGAATAGAATGGACGTTTAAATGTAACAAAAAACCGATCACCACTTTCTGGCAATGTGTTTGATTGAACTGCTTCAACAAAATCCAGAATGAATAACGTTCCCGCCCAGCTTCCGGTTGTTTTCAATGGACCTACAAATGCCCGGTCCGTTTCAATATCAAACTGGCCGTTCATATTGATATCCTGCGCCACAATGTCCATCTTTTCAAATTCACCGGTACTATCGATATATAATCTATTAAGAACCTTGAAGTTGAAGGTTACTCCGGTTAGTAAGTTTGTTAAACGACTTTTGTTGTCCTCATCTCGTATTGTGTAAGTGTAAGTAACCTGGCTGGTATAAGCGTTTTCCTCAAATATAATATCATAGTCCCAGGGAAAATATGCTGTCTCCTTAAGTGTTGGTGTAATGTTAATATCTCCATTTCCAACCATCCAACCGGAATTTTCGAAATCAATTTGAGAAAATATAATTGGTTGATTCATACTTAGTTTAAGTCCGGCGAATACATCTGATTTGATTTCTTTGCGATTATTCAGGTAATAATATTGAAGGGTATCGTTATACTGTATATTTTCATTTACATAGTATTCAGGTGATTCACTATAAACAAGTGAATCCTCATTAGTTACATCATAAACAGAAAATCCGCTCGTTGTGTAAAGTAACCCATGATCATAATCTGAAACAGCAAAGATTGAATCGATACTAAACTTAATTTTGTATGTATTATTCGGAACTATTTGATCTCTGGCTAATATTGCAGGTACGATTTCTCCGCTGCCAAGTAAATCATTATCATCTAATACTTCAATTTCGGGGGGCTCATAACCAGCTGCATTTTGTCTTGGAACCACAATTTGTACATTCTGTCCATAGAATCTGATATTTTCTGCCTCATCCAAATCAAGTATTATATTATTTTCGGAAGGAGAAATACCGAGAGTTTCATCACCATAATCATAGGCTACAATCGCATAATAATAGGTTCTTCCGTTTTGAACAGTATTATCAACAAAATGATGAACAATACCGGTTTCATTACCAAGATAATAAAGTGCACCATTTACAGAACCATATTCTGCAAATCCAAGTATATTATCTATTTTATCGCATTGGAAAATCGGTTTGAGACCTGTTTTAGTACCGAAACCGTCTGTGATAATTTCCGGATCCGAAAATTTCTTATCTGTTGCTCTATATAACTTGTAACCTTCAAAGTCATTTATATTACCCATGAACGGGTCTCTTGTTTTTGTATCAGACCTTTTATCCCACGTTAATATAACTTCACCATCACCTGCAGTTGCGGATAAAGTGGGCATCAAAGGAGGTTGTGCAAATCTATAATCTTTTTCATAAATCACTTGCACAATTCTTTTCTGTTCGAATAATGCAGGTGCATAATGCTCGGTTGAATTTAATCCAGTTAATGGATCATAAGAGTGAAGTTCCGACATTGAAATTCTTTCTTCTGTACCCCTCACTAACAAAAAGGGTCCCGAAGCGAATGTTAAAATCAGATTATTCAAACTACCGGACCAAAAATCAACCGGAAGTGATCTTTCACCAATCAGTTCCCACATCGATTTATCACCACGGAACCATTGATAAGAAGAACTTTCATCCGGAATATTGAATAATCGAAAAGATGTTAACCCGATCATATCTGATTCTGAAACATCGGTAGCATTATAATTTGGTTCGCAGCCTACGCCCTGCCTGTAGTCAGGCCTATGATTTGCTTCGCCTTCATCTGGTCCATAGTAATTTAACTCTAGTGGACCAACGCCGTCGAGGCCAACATCATCATTAATATTCTCTCCATCATCATATACACCGTTTCCGTTATTATCATCCCAATCCATCCAATCCTGATCTTCATCACCCTGATAATGATCTTTTAAATCTTCTTCTTTAAGTTTATAAAATGTTAAAAAATCATTCAGATTTGTAATACCATCATAAGGACCAATCAAAGCGCCGGCATCATTGTTACGCTTTTCATCTGTCAATCCATCTTGATCATTATCGGTAAAATCTTGAGGGACCCCAGGGCTTTCAAGATATGCAAAACCCAGTGTTCCGGTAGGTCTTCCGCCAAAACCAATACCATCAGTATCCCAACAATAAGCCATATCGGAAAAAGTATCAAAGTAACCAACCTCGTCACTTGCACTTTCCCCACCTATCCAAGTATCAACCCAATAGCCGAATGCGACTTCCGGCAAATTATAATCAGAAATATTGGCAATTGAATATTCCCAGAATATAGCATCTCTTGCCTGAGGATTATTCCACTGAAATCCTCTCTGTTCTACTCTCAAACCTAATCCTCCCCACGGTTTACCAAACTGGATTGTAACATTAGGATCTTTATATCCAATAAATTTGCCCGGACGAGGATAGTATTTTACAATATCTTCCGGACCCAAATATTCCTGATCGTGTGCATCATTAACAACAAAAAAAGTTTCAAGGTCTGCATATATTATTCCCCTGCCAAACCTGCCATTCCATTCACCAGGCCACTTTAACTCATCACCTGTTGATGGCCAGCCATCAATTGGCCAGGAAAAATCCCTGTTACTCATCGCAGGGTAATCACTGTTTCTATCAAAGTAACCGTTCACCGGGTAAAATCCCCACTCAATTGTTCCAGTTGGATCAGTATCCATTTGCTGCCGATAACTCGTTTGTAAATAATATAAAGTATCGTATTCGACACCAGGCATTGGATTTTCAACAGGGATGGTATCATTTTGTAAATAGACTCTTGCACCAACGAGGAGACCAATGCCGTCCAGCATCCTGGTACCTTCATAATTGTTTGGCCATAAAGATGCATTCTCACGCGGCCAATCGGATAATTCTGTTGTGTTTTGGAAGTAAAGAAATATTCTATTACCATCCATCCAGCCTTCCCTTTCGGCTTCTATATCACCTGCAGGATCATCCGGACCCTCATAAATATTTGACTGTGGTAAAACAACATTTGATGCTAAAATTGTTAAGAAAACAATTAAGATCATTCTTACATTTATCATTTTATTGATTCCATTATTTATTTTCATTCTGAAAATGAACCTCACTTAATAATTAAACAGTATTCTCAGTCCAAGTTTTATCTCCCTTGGTGCGGAGAACATTGTTGGATTCTGAATCCTGTCTTCATATGTGTTAAAATCACTATGGTGGCTTGTTATGTCACTTTCTCTTATAATGCCGGTATATGCTCTGCCTGTCTCACTGTTAACCCAGTTTTCATTTAAAGTATCAAACAGGTTATAGACATTTAGCGTCAGCTGGGCTTTAAATAAATCTAGTGATAGAAAATTCCAATACGCATACAAATCGACATTAAAACTTGATGGAATTACAGAATTGTTAGGATACAGATTTATATTCGCCAAAGGATTTTCCGTGGTGGGTGTCCATGTAAATGGGACTCCTGAGTTATAATAGCTTGTTGCTGTTACACCAAATGCACTTGAACTATAGCTAAGCGTAAAATTTAATGTGTGTCTTTGATCCCAACTCATAGGTATCAGAGTAGGTATTGGATCCATACTGTCACCCGCTCTGGTAAATGTTTGTTCGGGATTATCTGCATTACCCTTTGTGAACTGAAGAGTATAGTTTAAATCGAAATAAAACTCACTGTATACATAATCAAACTTTATTTCCAATCCCTTTACATTACCATAATCTTTGTTTGTGTATAAACCATACTCGGTCTGATTAAAAGTACTTATAATTTTTGTACTCAATAGATTATATATATCCCTGTAATAAATCGAAACTTCCGCACCCATATTCTTTACAACTTCCTGCCATAATCCTATTTCGTACTGTACTGATTTTTCCGCGTTCAATTGTGAATTGCCCATTAATGTTGCATAATCAGAAGGGGCAACTCTGAAAGAACTGTTTTGATAAAGCGCATACATAGGGGGCATCTGGAAAAAGTGACCATAGCTGAATCTGAGAATAGCCGCACTTCCTAGCTGGTAGGCCAGACCTAAACGCGGGCTATATTGAGTTTGTGATGCGGCATAAGGATAACTCGATACTTTTTCAGGATTGTCAGGAAATAATAATTGGTTTGCTGGATTTCTCCGCTGCGAGGGAAATACAGCTCTTGGATTAAAATAGTCAAACCGTAACCCGGCATTTAAAACCAATTCATTAAATTCCATTTTATCCTGTATGTATGCAGAGAATTCATCAGGCTCAACATGATAAACATCGGCATAAATTGTTGAATCGAATAAAATATAGGGTTGGTAATTGGGGAAAATCATTTTCCCGTCTTCTACACTATAATAAAATTCATTTTCATCTTCCGGAAGAGTCTCATATAAATTTTTTATCTGATGCCAACGGTTATCTAGTTGATGTTTCGTGATCAATCCACCAAATTTAATCAGGTGATTATTAGTTAGCTGAAATGAAAAATCAAGTTTACCGTTGATTTGTTTTTCCTTTTGGACAAGGTGATTTTTTTGCTGCCCGCCTGTATAGAATCCGGGGCCTGTGCTTCTTGAATATCCGTCATGAACATATCCCTGATCAAGCGGATTTTCGAAAACATAGTTACCATAGTAGTCATCCAGGTATGAAAGTTTTAGTTCATAAAAAAAGTTTTTGGAAATAATATGACTTAATTGGACAGAATAAAGATCTGCTTTTTTATGGTTTGTGGCCAGTCCGTAAGGATTATATTTATAACTATGATCATAGCCTTTCCAGGCAGCATCATTCCGGGTATACATGAGAGATAGTTTAATGTTGGAAAACAACGGAGCAGTTAGCTTACCAGATATAGATTCATCTTCAGACCAGTTCATAGGTACAAATGAATCATCTCCTGTATGTTCGGTATACCATGTATCAGGATCCTCATAGCTAAAATCGCTGTAGTTATCAACATCAAATCTTGCTATGGCGTTAAGATGATTTTTAAAATCTTGTTTTCTGTAATTAAATAAAAAGAATAGATTATCCTTTAGGATAGGACCGCTCAAAAAAATCTTGAAGTCTAAATTTCTAGTTGCATCGCTTGCATCAAGTCCTTTAAATATATCACTATTACTTGTAATATAATTTGAGGTATTAGCTGAGGCTGATACATTAAATGTATTATCTCCATCTTTTGTTACCACATTAACAATACCACTCATCGCCCTGCCATACTCAGCATTAAATGTACCTGTAATTACTTCAAGATCGGCGACAATTTCTTTTTCAACTTCAACTGTTTTGGAATTGCTGAATGCATTATTTACCTGCATTCCGTCAACCATGTATGACACCTCTGCGAATCTACCGCCCCTAAAATGCCCATTAACAACACCAGCCTGTAAATTAACCACATCGCCTATATTCTCTACCGGCAGCAGTTCAATCTGATCGCTTGAAATATTTTTAATAGAACCGGTCTGATCTTTTTTTAACGAAATCTTATCAGCTGTTATTACAACTTCGCCAATTTTAATAGATTCCGGACTTAGCTTTACTTCAAGGCTCGTCGTCCTGTTTACGGACACCCTTAAATCAGTAATTGTATACGGGGCATAACCAATCATCTGAAACCTTAAGCTAAAATTACCCGGAGGAACGCCCAGTATAAAAAACTCACCGAGTACATCGGTGGCCGCACCCAAAGTTGAACCTTCAATTAAAATATTTACGCCAATCAAAGGTTCATTTGTTTCTGAGTCTACTACTTTACCGGCAATTTTGCCAGTTGTTTGTGCCATAGCACTATTCAGTAGAAGTATTACAAATACTATACTTAATAGATAAATTTGCATTTTTATATTCATAAATAAACCAAATCTGTTGTTTGTTTGATAATTTTTTTCAATAAGATTATGAAATCTTAGTCTCCACTTGAATTTTTTATAATACAATAATTTCAAAAGAAACGCTTCCGACACTACGCGATTCTTGGTCTAACCCTATTAAGCATTCGAACTGCAGAGCGTTTGTTGGAATTTTATATATGATTTCGGCATTAGAGTGAGTTCCAAGTCCCTTTTTAAATTTTTTTTCATGAATAGTTATTGGGTTTCCACCAACACTTTTATCTTTACCTAATTCGCGCCATCCCTGTTTCCAGCTTATAGGTTCTAAATCACTTAGATAAATGACTTCATTATTTGTAATGAACTTTGCGTCTGCCCAATCAGCATGATCTTCCTTTGTACCATCATTTCCATCCTTTACAACTAGATACAACAAGCTGTAATTTGCAACATCTATTTTTATTTTCTGCGCTTCATCCTCAACACCAAACACTTTGCTTTCAAATAGTTTTTCCCTTTTTTTAAAAATTGCAGATGATATTTCGCTGCATTTAAATCCATCTTTTTTTACGAATGCTTTAATAACAGAGCTGTGCATTATTTTGAAAGGTTTTTCATAAATGGATGATTGTGAATTTGGTACAGTTCCATCTAACGTATAATATATGGTTGCACCCTTTACCGGGCTTATTATCTCTATTATAGTAGAGGTCTCAAATTGGCTGTCGTCCGCGTGAATGCTTGGAACTGGTAGTTTATCAGGAATTCTGTTTAATTCAAATATTGTTTCTTTAGAACTCTTTGGGACTAACACAAAAGAAAAATTATAACTTTTAGGTTTTACCCAGAATTCTTCGTGAGTGCGAGGATTCCAACTATCATCACCACCTAGTCCCATTTGAAGTAGGTCGAGATTCAGCGTTAAGTAATCAGCTTTTATAAGTTCATTTGTATGTAATGCAGAGGTTAAATTTTCAAGAGAATATTCGTGCACACTAACTTCAATTGTCGGAAAGCCCTTCACAAAAATTCCAAAATCATTTTTATTAGTAATGGCTGCCCATCGAACATTAGTTAAATTTCCGGTTTCTTGCGGATAAATATATGGGACGAACAAATCCGATACTGATACAGAATATTTTCCTTCCTTTGCGCCTTGATGTCTGTCTGAATAGGTTTCGTAAGGACCTTTGCCATACCATTCTATATTATTCAAACTTTTGGGAATCCGAAGTTGAAGACCAATCTTCGGAAGAATCGGAATATATCCATACGGAGTTAATGTATTATCTAATAAAATTTTTCCGTTACCGAATATCGAGTATACTGCAGTCCATTCGTAACCACCTTGCGCTGCCTTTAAAATTCCACTTACTTTAACATTAATAATATTATATACTTGTTCTGCACTTATTCCCTTAAGTTCGAATACTGTTTTATCCAATCCCGCCCGTCTCCATAAACTACCGAAACTTCCATTTCCCCCGCCATTATCGTTATCTGTTGGTGCCCTCCAAACATTGGGCAGTGGTCCTTTTTCTATAAGGTTTATATCTTGAAATAAATAAGAGCTTATGGTTCCTGATTCCTTACTAAAAATTATCTCGAAATCAGGTCCGTTTATTGATAATGATTTATCATCTTCATGTAATGAGAGATTATCTTTTGTTGCCTCACTATCCACGAGTATTTGTGATGGCTCCTTTAACATGAATTGTTCCCAAGCTAACTCAAAACCTTCGTCCGCCCATTTTGTTTTATTCTTTAATTTGTAGCTAATGGTAATTATATATTCGCTTGTAGAATCAAAGGAACGAATATCATACGGTATTTCAATAGTTTTATTATTATATGGAGGTATGTTAAAATCTTCTATTTTCCCTGAGCTTACTTCAACACCACCTTTTAGAATTGACCAATCTAAAAAGAATATTTCAAGGTTGAGGAATTCATACCTATTATCGATTTCAAATACTCCCTTGTCAAGGTCAATAGCACGTGTCTTTATAAATTGGTACACCTTTTTAACTTCAAATAATTCTGGTTGCGGTGTACGGTCAGCAAATATTAATCCGTTTGCACAAAAATTAGAGTCATGCCATTCTTCACCAAAATCTCCTCCATACGCAAAATATTCAACACCATTTTCATCTTTTTTCAAAATGCCCTGATCAACCCAATCCCAAATGAATCCCCCCTGAAGTCTCGGATATTGATCAATGGCATCCCAGTAATCTGAAAGATTCCCAACACTATTGCCCATGGCATGAGCATATTCGCAAAGAATTACCGGCCTCGTAGTATCCATATAACTAAGATTTATCATCAAATCGACTGTTGGATACATATTAGCAATAATATCAAAATGACCAGGTTCAGGAATATAGCCAGGTTCATTCCCTTCATAATGGATTAATCTAGTTGAATCTCGTTTACGAACCCAGTCTCCCATAGCTTCGTGGTTTGGCCCATAACCAGATTCATTGCCGAGAGACCATACTACAACAGATGGATGGTTCTTGTCACGTTCAACCATTCTTTTCACCCTATCTACAAATGCATCCTTCCAATCCGGATCTAATGTAAATTTACTCCAGAAAAAATGTGATTCGAGATTTGTTTCATCCCAGACATATAAACCATACTCATCACACAGTTCATACCATCGGGGAGTATTTGGATAATGCGAAGTTCTGACAGCATTGATATTAGTCTGCTTCATCAATACAATGTCTTTTATCATCGTTTCTTCATCAACATATCTGCCTGTTACTGGATGATGCTCATGCCTATTAACACCTTTAATTAATATTGCTCTTCCGTTTACGAGAAGTTGTCCGTTTTTCAGTTCAATTTTTCTGAATCCAATTTTGTGAGTTACAACTTCTTCGATCTCTTCGTTATTTTTAATAAGAAGAACAAGAGAGTAAAGGGTAGGCGTTTCAGCAGTCCATTTATCAACAGATTTTATTATTCCCTCAATTTTTACTGTCTGCTTGTCTCCAGATTTAATTTCCTTAACAATTGTTTCGTTATTGAATATTATTTTTCCAGTCTCATCAAAAATCTGGACATTTATAATCTTAGCTACATTTTCATCACCGTAATTGGCTACTTCAACTTCTAGATCTAAAATTCCATCTTTGTATTCAGAATCCAATTCTGTTTTTGCAAAGAAATCCCTAATATGAACTTTCGGTGTTGCATATAGATAGACATCTCTAAAAATTCCACTTAAGCGCCAAAAGTCCTGGTCTTCGATATAGCTAGCATCAGTCCATCTGTATACTTTGACCGAAACACTATTCTCTCCCTCTTTAAGATATTTTGAAATATTAAATTCTGCAGGTGTTTTGCTATCCTCACTATACCCTACAATTTCACCATTTATCCATAAATAAAATGCAGAACGAACACCATCAAAGTGAATAAATATCTCACGATCTTTCCATTGGTTTGGGATTAAGAATGATCTTTTATATGATCCTACAGGATTATAATCCTTGGGTACGAAAGGTGGATTTACAGGTTGAAATGGATGCTTAACATTAGTATAGATAGGTTTATCATATCCTTGAAGTTCCCAGTTACCGGGGACTACTATATCGTCCCAATCATTTGTATCGAACGAATGAGCATAAAATTCATCAGGTGCTTCATTAGGATTTAATGCTAATTTGAATTTCCAAACTCCATTCAATGTTTGATAGAATTTTGATTCAGATTTTTTTTGATTTAAAGCATCCTCAACAGAATTGAAGGGCATTAATGTTGAATGTCCATCTTCTTTATTGATTCCGAATACTTTAGGATTTTCCCAATCATTTGGTTGAGCTAATAATACATGAGAGTTTACAATAGGGTGTATTAACAATAAAAACAGTAATGCAGAAAAATTTTTCATTATTCGCAAAAGTGTTTAATGATTACAGTAGCTACATTTCTATAAAATAATTATAGACTAATATTTTTTAAGATGATTCCCGAACTATCAATTCAGCATCGAGCACTACCGTTGTAAAGTTGGTAACGGGTTTCTTGCTTTCAATTTGTTTAATAATTAATTCAGCTGCCCTTTTCCCCATCATAAATGCGTGTTGGTCAACAGTAGTAAGTTTTGGTTCTATTAGTTCAGTCATTGGGTTATTGGAAAAACCTACAATAGCAACATCTTTCGGGATTGAGTAGCCACTTTCTTTTAATTTCTTAAAGGCGCCAAAAGCAACAGGATCATTTACTGCAAATATTGCATCTGGTATGTTATTCTCATTAATCATTTTTTGTATTGAATTGTATCCATCCTTTTCGTGTAACCCGCCATAGAAAATATTGTTTTCATTTAGCGGCAGATTATAATCTTTCAAAGCCTGTCGGTAACCATCTAACCTTAAACGACAAATATTCACTTCCTGATTACCTGCCAGGTGAGCAATTTTTTTATAACCTCTATCAATTAAATGAGTAACAGCCTTATATGCACTCATTTTATCATCGATAATCACTTTGAAAGTATTTAAATCCTCTATTACTCTATCGAATAACACGAGTGGAATATTTCTCTCCATTACTGCTTTTAAATGTTCACTTTTTATAGTAGTCTGAGATATTGAAACAATCAATCCCGCGGCTCTGTTCGAGACCAACGCATTAGTATTTATCACCTCGCGATCATAACTCTCATTGCTATTGCAAACCACCGTAATATATCCTGAGTGATAAGCAATCTCTTCTATACCTGATATTGCAGAAGCAAAAAAGCTATGCTCAATTTCAGGCACTATTACGCCAATCATTTTAGTACGATTGGATCGTAAACTTTGTGCAATAATGTTTGGATTATAATTTAGAGAATTGGCTTTTTGAACAATCTTCTCTTTGGTGGAATCGCTTATATCCGGATGATCTGATAATGCCCGTGAGACTGTTGAGGGGGAGATTTCTAATGCTTTTGCAATATCTTTTATTGTTACTTCATTCATAAAATTATTGTAATTTTTGATAAATCCTGCAAACGCTACCGCAAACGCTACCGCAAACGTTTGCAAGATAATATTAATAATTTATTATGTCAAGGGGTTTTAAAAAATATTGGCCCATTTACTCCAAATAACTAAAATCGGAAAAATATTAATGACTTACTCTTTTAGGAAATTATTTCATATTTCAATAAAAATGAAGCGGATGGAAAAATTGTGATATAGATTAGGTGCGAAGAAAAATTGGGAAAAATCAGGAATGAAATTAAAAATGCGAACCAGTTAACACTAGTTCGCACATCTGAGGGTCTCGGCTCCGCGAGCAAGACTCGAACTTGCAACCCTCCGGTTAACAGCCGGATGCTCCACCATTGAGCTATCGCGGAATTAATTCTAAAAACGAGGTCAAAGATAACATTGACCTCATTGTTTGTCAAGGCTTGAAAAAGCAGAT